>JAISRS010000398.1 GCA_031273485.1 Prevotellaceae bacterium | reverse complement strand
GCGGAATGTCTTCAACGAAAAAGAAGAAAGTGATGAACCGGAAAACCTGCCGGAAGTTGCGCAAGGCGAGCAATTGCCTGTAATCAAATTGGAGATATTGGAGAAACAAACCAAACCTAAACCGTTGCATACCGAAGCCTCGCTTCTGGGTGCGATGGAGAGCGCCGGTAAAGAGGTGCAGGACGAAGCGGAACGCGAAGCGATGAAAGAAAGCGGCATCGGCACTCCGGCAACAAGGGCGGCAATCATTGAAACACTGTTTGCCCGCGACTATATCCGCCGGGAAAAGAAGTCGTTAGTGCCAACCGACAAAGGTCTTTTGGTTTATGAAACCGTTAAAAACAAGCGCATTGCAGACGTAGCAATGACCGGAACATGGGAAAACGCTCTGGCGCAGATTGAACGCGGTGAAATGCAGCCCGATACGTTCCGTAAGGCGATAGAAGTCTATACACGGCAAATCACAACAGAACTGCTGGACACGAAAATTGAAGTCGCCGACAGCAACGCCCCGATTTGCCCGAAGTGCAAACAGGCAAAAATCCGTTTTTATCCCAAAGTGGCGAAATGTCCCGACGAATCATGCGGACTGGTTGTTTTCCGCAGTGTGAGCGAAAAACAGTTATCCGACCATCAGATTACGGAATTGCTGACCAAAGGCAAGACTGCCGTCATCAAAGGCTTCAGAAGCAAAGCAGGGAAATCGTTTGACGCCGCGTTGAAATTTGATGGAAATTACAGGCTTATATTTGATTTTCCGGAAAATAAGAAAAGTAACCGGAAAAAGTAATAACTTTGCCACTGAAAATCCACAGTCGTAATGGTTTTACTGTTTCGATGGGATTTTAGTGGTGAGCGTGCGGGAGGGATACCCGCACGCTTTTTTTCATTTAGTTTGCCGCAATACCATCATAAAAATAATCTAAAATATATGATTCAAAAGAATGTAAATTGGGTAGCCTCTGCTTCATATTTGTTAACCCAATTTGATTAAACTGATATATTACGTTATGAATAGGTGTTTCCGAATTTTCTAAATTGATTATACCTGCATTTTGTATTTTCTTACTTACCATTCTAGGCAAACCATATTCTTCTAATTCATAAACTAATCTTGGCAAGAAAGCATGAGAGATTTTTGCAATAAAGAAACCAATATCAACTTTTTTTTGAAAAATATAATTGTACAATAAGTTAACATCTTTGAGCATCGTTGCAATCTTGAATGTAACAGTCCTTTCCATCTCAAAAAATTTCTCAATTGTTACACCATTGCTTTGTAGAAATGGCAGCATTTGAGGAATTGTTTTATTCCAATTTTGAGAAATTGCTTTAATATATGCAACCATATCTCTATAATAGGCTCCAGCACCACCTCCAATACGGTTTAAAATTAAATATAGGTTTCTATCCCACTCATTTACATTTTCTGAGTTTAGATAGAAAAGACCGTTCCATTCGGTAGGGTTATTTCTCATATCTAAAGCAATGCTTTTCAAATTACTTGGACTAAAAGTTTGAAAAGAGTTTTTAATCTGCTCATAAACACCTCGCCCTAAAACATCGTCCATATCATCATTGAAAGCAATAATTTTAATTTCCTGCTCTCGGGTTAATTCTCCTTTGAACTTTTCCTTGTCTAATGAAGTAACTAAATCATCTGTAAATTCTAATTTTAGTTGAGTAAATTCTTGCTGAGGAGGTTCTTCAAATAAGAAGATTTTCCCAATAAAATGCTTAAACATTCTCCCTCCTCTACCGACAATATTTCTGTAAGTAAAATCATTCAAACGAGGTCGCCCATTTTTATTTGCCCATATAATTACATTTTCAGCGCAAGTATTTACTCCCTCAATTATAGAGGAAGTAGAAATAATGTTGTCCAATCCATTAGGCTCTTCAAATAATTTTACTTGAATCTGACTTAGCGACCTGTGTAGTTTACCATTATGTATGCCGACACCTTTTCTAACTAAATCGGTTAGAATATAATTAGGACAATAGTTAATACGGAGCCAATCAGAGAAATTATCTAATGTTGCATTGTTTTTTTCAACGAGGTGTTTCTTGAGAGTATTTGCTATTGTGTCAATATTAGTAAAAGTTCCTGCGTAAATCAGTGATTTTGTATTCTTTTTAGATAGAATTTCCAAAAGTTTATTCTGCTTAAAGTTAGCATCCGAAAATTCAGGCTCTTTATAACTCTCGTGAATATCTGAAAATACTGTATTAAAATCCAGAGGGATAAACTCCATATTTGAGGTAAAAGGATTATTCTTCAAATTCTCTATGTCAGAAATATTCGGCGCCAAGAAGTATTTTTGTTTTGCTTTCTTGCCAAGTTCCAATATCGCTTTTAGTAGAATAGGTGCCCTTTCTTTATCAAAAGCAATCCCAGCCTTGTAAAACTCGTCTATAATGAGAATATCAATAGTTTCTATTTTTTCAATATAACTAACGGCTCTTTCTTGTGGGAAAATGAAAATATTCATTTCTTCTAATTCTACTTCAGGAGTAGTAATAATTTTATATTTCCCTGCGAATTTCTTGTAAAGTCTTCTTCGTGTCTCATCCGTCAAAGCAATGGTAGGGACAATGATTACAACATTTCTTGGATTTTTCAACGATATAAAAGCATCTATCACAAAACTTTTCCCAAAACTTGTAGGTGCGCTTACCGCAATATTCTTGCCTTCAATTAATTTCTTTAAAAGTAAAGATTGTTCCCTATGCAGTGTTTTTTCTTCTTTTTCTCCGGTATCTACTTTAAACGCTTCACAAACAAATTTATCTTCCCAATTCGCAGTATCCGTGTGAATATATGGATACAAGCCAGTTTCTCTAATCAAGTGATTTACAATAGGTGTATATTCTAATTGATTAATTTCATGGTAATCCAAAAGTTTGATAAGTTCTTCTCTTGCTTCTTTTTCTTTTGAATCAATAATCAAATCATTGATTTGAGAGCAAATATTAAATATGTATTCATTCATCTTTCTGATTTTTATAATGTTCTACATTGGATATAAATTTATCTACAATTTTTTTCTTGTCTGGAACAGGGAAAAGAATTAAATGGAAGGTTATATCTGAATACTTATGGATTCCTCCGATTTTGGATATTTGCTTTGAAAAATATGATTGTGCTCTGTCCTTGTGATAGGCAACAATATCATTTTTGTAATTGTCCGTTAATTCTGTAACACCTTTGGTTTTTGAACACTCATGAAGCAATAAAATTGGAATATGTAATTGTGGTTTTAAATTGTCAATTGAAGTTTCATTTTTTAATAATGCCTTTATCCCTTTTCTGACATCTTCATTTTCAATAATTAAATCAATGTCCGACACATTAGTAATGATACTGTTTTCTTTTTTTAGTTTATCAGTTTGTAATGAATTATTTACAGATTCAATAATACTATCTAATCGAGTATCTTCAATGTTGTTATAGAATTTGGCTTCGCCAAACCAAATGGAAAAGTCGCTACTCCCTTCTAAAACAATATGAACGCTGTCTGCGCCCTTTGCGTTATCTTGGGTATTTTGTTTGTAAAATATTTTAGGCACAGCAGATAACGCTCCATAATATTGTTTCATTATTCCATATAAAGCAATTTCTGCTAATTCACTCCCCCTGCCTATATCATTCTCTTTATCTGTCAAACGTAGATTTTGCGCAGCCTCAACTAAACTTGAAAATCTATCATCAATTAATTTTTCTCTTTCGTTTTTCGATAATGCAGTTTCAACAATATTATTCCAAATAAACTCTTGAAACTTTGTATATCGCCATTTGCCATCTTCAAAATCATTAATCAGACTTAAGACAGACTTGTTGTTTGTTGGGGTAAGGTTTACATCTGTATTAATCTCTGAAAAAGGATTGTCAATCAGTATCTCAAAATTAAATTTACTTTTATCCATGATGTATGTTTATATTTTCTTTATTAATTCTTTTCGTACCAACTCCCAAGCTGCCTCACTATCATACTCAATTCCCTGCTTCAAAACCAGCCGAATATCTTCTACAAACTCCGTATCCGTCATTTTCTCATTCATGTTTGCGAGAAACTGCTTTTGAGTAGGTGGCTTGTCCACCGCATTTTTCATGTGAACACTATAGCAATGGAGAACTTTTTCCGTATCAATGTCCAGATGTGTCAGTGCCCAATACAAATCGAATAAATCGCGACCTTTCTTGCGTTGATACAGGGCTTTCAGTTTTGTCCCCAAAAGTTCCTCTATCTCGTATCCGGTAATGTTGCATTGTCCTGAAAACCATGAACTTTTTACTTCGTATGGAATTTCCTTTAAGCCTAAGATATTCAGGTGTTCGCGGGTATTTATTTCAATTTTCAA
>JAISRS010000489.1 GCA_031273485.1 Prevotellaceae bacterium | reverse complement strand
AAACTACCCAGAATCGTCTTTTCATGCAGGAAATCCATATATTCCTGCCGGTGCGCACGCACCAAATGGGAGAAAAACGTCCGGAAACGTTCGCTATGCCCATCAAACCCGTACAAGGTTTGAAAAAAAGCGTTGTGATAATACTCTGTCTGTTTCTCAGGAGAAAAACAGGCGATCCGTTCTCTGAAAATACGAACCGAGGGATGTTTGACCCCCTCGAAGAGTTTTCTTAATTCATGCATTTTAATCTGAGTTTTAATCATTACACAATAGAAAGTTTTTATTCTTGAAATTTCCTTTCACAGATCAGGAAGTATTCATTCTTCTTCGGGAGTTTTTTTCTCTGTTACGGATTCCAGCACAATGCCGATAAAAACGGCGAGCATCACTCCCGTACAAAAGAAAGGAGAAAGTTGGCGGATATCCGGATTGAAACCAATATAATACCTGTCTGTAAACAGGCTCATTGCTGTACCTATGACGGAGGAATAAACAATACAGAAACCTAAAACTTTAAGCGGACGACAAAAAAAAGCATGAAACCTGCGCTTTCCTTCTTTAATGCCCGAATTTTTCAGTTTTATATGATTGCGTATAAACATACCGCTCATAAACATGACCGACAGGCAAAAAAACACAAACCGGACATCATTACCGCTTTCAAACAGTTTTTCAATAACATTTCTGTCATTATGCGCAGGCAATAAGTCGCTTCCTATCAATATGGTTATCCATGCGGTAGTAATTGCAGCCACAAAACGTAAAAGCAAAAAATGCGACTTGAAAAGCCACTCTAAAACACCTTTATTACCACAACTCTCCCAGCGAAAACGTTCCATATACCATTTGGAAGTCAGATTTCGACTTTTTTCTATTTCTTCCTTTAATTTATTGTCATTTTTTATTGCAAAGTCTTCGATTTGCTTGATAGTGTCATTATCATATACACTGTCCATTTCCTTTTCTGGATCATCGAACCAATGGTCACGATAGCCGTTAAAATTAGCATTGGCTTTGGCGCTACGAATAGCCTTTGTCCATTGTTTTTCGGCTTTGAGACAGTATTCGGCGTAAATGGATTTTTCTTTTACCAATTCATCTAACAATCCTCTGTAGTAATAAAAATTCGCCTTTGCCGCCAGAGCGCTGAAAAAGTAGTTTTCTTTCAGTTTGATCGAAATATGTTCGTAATGTGGCGAGGTTTGGAACACTTTGGTTTGTTCGAGATCGAACATGAAATCAAGAATTAATTTGCGAATAAAGTTCTGATTGTCTTCTTTGTCACCTTCGTTGTTGAAACATTTTAAGTTGAAATACGAAAGACTGTCGCTTGGGTAACTTTTCACTACTAATGGGTGCAAATAGTTATGCTCATTAGTAGGAAAGGTCGTTTCCCAACCTTCAACCAATGAACTTGTCAATCCGTCTTTTATATCAAGATTGGCGGAAAGTGGAAGTGAAAGTATAATGTTGTGAATGTGTATTTGAGGAGTCTCATCATAATAGTGTATGCGAAAATCAATGCCATCCTTTGTGATGGTAAGGTAAATGGGGTATTTGGGTATACCATTCTTGTTTTTCGTATCGAGCATCTGGATATAGTCGAACACGGCAATACCGTTCCCGATGTCTGATTTGTTGTTGTTCAGCCGAAAGAATTTTCCGTAATTCATCTTTTGTCAATTAAAAGTTAACTCTGATTTCGCAAATGGCTAATATATTCTTCTATTTTTTCCATTACGTCCTTTGCCTTTGGATTGGCTGATATATCATTGCCATGCGTGTCTTTTTGAGGATTGTCATTTTCGTCCTTTACAGATTCTTTCAATGCTTTTTGCAGATAGGGCTTTATGAGCATATATTCCTCCCATATTTCGTGCCACTGACGGATAGTGCCGTAAGCGGTAAGATACACAAGATGTATCACGTGTTCCCACAAGGCATTGTCGTAATGCTCAATATCGGTGAAAAGCGAATTGACCAATTTCGATTTGTACTGCTCTCGTTCGTCTTTTTCCAGACTTCTTTTTTTAATACCAAGGCAGGCATCGTATTTCAAGTCGTCGTATCGGGCACGCATTCGCAGCAGGTTGTTGAAGTTTTTGATAGCTTTTTCGCGGGCTTTATCTGTTTTTTCAAAGATTTTCAACAACATATCAAGCAGGGTAATAATTCCGTCAGCAACGTTATCGCTCATTTTTTCGATTTGTTCATTCATCGCTTTGAGCAGAAAGTAGGAAAAAAGATGCGGCGTGGTCGTGGGACAAGCCCCACGCGAAATATGCCAGTAATCTTCCGTAAAGCTCAACCCTTCCGCCAGCATTCTTTCATTGACAGCATTGGTAAAAGCAGAAATGAAAAATATGCGAAATGCGCCATTGGGTCCCTTGATCTTTTTCCAAATATTTTTAACTTTTTCATCCCTACTGTCACAGCAACTTTGTATCTCTTTCAAAAAATCGGTGGCGTATTTTCGACTTTCTTTATTTTCTCTGTTCCATTTTTCACTGCCCAAAAGATAATCCATCAAAATCAAGTCGTACTTTGTTTTTTTGATTTTAGATTTTGCGCCCATAATTTTTCCTTTATCGTCCTTTATTTTTGTGACACAATCAAGATAAATAGTAATATATTTACACAACGGTTTAGAATTATTATTGACACTACATTTATTAAAACATTCACATTCTTTGCCTTTCGAACATTTCAAATTAAAATATTCAGACAGCACATTTTGAATGATTTTACATTTGGGTAAAATATTTGGTTTATCTTTACTGTCATTTTCCACACTTTCTATCGTGGCGTGGTCATCAATGAGCAGGAAGCACCATTTGAGTTTTTTTTCTTTCAACTTTTCACATTGTTCGTTCTTTGCCTTTTCGTGCATTTCGGTTTCGGAATGGAAAACGAAAGGGACAACATCACCTGCATGGCTTGAACCATTTATTTCAGTTAACCAAGAATTGCTACATAGACGAGCCTTAAATTCTCTGCTCTCTAAGGCATTTGTTGTATTGTATAATCCCCGCTTTGCATATTCTTCAACTTCTTTTCTCAGTTTAGTGAGTTCAGTATCATCACTTGCATAACGAATCCAAATACTACTATCTAAAAATTTCAAATGTCGGGGCGTTGTTTCTTTCGTACCTGTTTTTATTCTATCTTTTAATGGCTTTTCCCCAAAAACAATAATCGGTTTTTTTTCTTGTACAAAATATTCCTCAATCTGTTTGATTAAGTTAAAATCCAAATCGTTTTCCGCTTGAAAATCCGAAACATTGTATATTGTATTGCTCGTGTCCATATATTTATAATTTTCTATCAAATGCTTTTTCTATCGTACCATTACTTAGCTTCAAATAATTTTCAGCGAATTTTACTATTAATTCGCCGTAGATTTTCGGATTGGTTTTACCATAATGCTGAAAAACATACACTTTTGTAGTATCTAAGTCAAGTACTTTTTCCAATATTGGTACATCTATTTTATTAAAAGTAGGTTTCAAGTTGTTTTTACATTCTTTATCAGACGCTTTGCCATCATTTTGCCAGTCCTTATCGTGATTAATAAATGTCCATTCCCAATTTTCCATAATATTGTTGTCTTTCAGAAATTCCGCAATATCTGTAACCAATGCGTTCAGATAATTTGCTTTGGTCGTCAAATACGGACAAATATCATGCGGAAACTCGTGCGCAAGAAAAATATAAGCATCATTATTTGCTTTGATGTACTTTATTTTACCGATAATTTTTTTGGTACTAGTCTTATTGTACTGGCTCTTCGGTCGCGCCATTAAAAAATAACCTAATTGTTTCAAAACCATATCAACATTTTCTTGTGTTTCGGGTTTTGTTATCTCTTTGTTTAACAAATCTCTAACATAAACACAATCCCTACCGTTATATTTTAGATGCACAAATGGAGTATCCGTCAATTTGTCATCCCTTTTCTCAATCAAGGCATAGAACAAGCCTTTGGGATCGCGCGAATTATTAAAGAACTGATTTTCGAGATGGGTGGCTTTGGGAACATCGTTTATCTGCGATTCTACAGATTTCACCATGTCTGCAATTTCTCTACTCGTGATTAATATTACCTTTGCCATAATAAATTGTATTATAAAATAGTTGTGATAAAAAAAATTTGGAATTATCGAATGCCGCTTCAAGTGCCGAAAGCGAAATGAAAGGATAATCTTTCAGGTCTTCTTCTAAATCGGCGCTGAAATTGCCACGCCCCGAATGTATTGCAATAAATTTTGTGCCAAATTCGGTTTGCAGTCGGTTCATTATATGTGTAATAATGGCTGATTTTGCCTCTTTTTCTTCGGCGTCATTGTAAAAATATTTTGTTCCGTTCAAAGTCAGTTTTTTGCACTTCTTTAGCTTGTCAAGAATCAAATCCCTATATTTTTCGAGCAAACCAAGATGAATCGTCAAAAAATGTACTTCGTTTCCGTATCTATTTTTTTCAATCGATAGAATTGAAAACTCTTCCGAAACCGTACCACATTCATCATTGTCCAAGTTCTTGAATTTCGAGTTGACACCTTCAATTTCAATATTGTACAGAAAAATATTTTTGCGATTCAACGATAATTTCTCAATAGAAATTTCATCAGATTGTGGATTGAATTTATCTTCCGAATTACTTCTGTGATGAAATTTCTCAAACAATCGTTCGTCAATAATCGCAATTTTGGTAAGTGCAGATTCTACAATTTTGCAACGCATAATCTCATCTGTCAAAAAATCTACATCTGTCAACGTTTTAGTAAAGTCGCCGCCGGAAATATTATCCACATAAACAGCATTCTCGTAGATATTTTCATATTTGTCCCGTTTTGTTTCCATGCTATCCGTTGCAAGATGACTTTCAAAGACAATATGCTTGTCGGTAATGTCCACATTGTTGTTTTTTCCTGAAATTATCACTGTTGGTTTTCCTTCAGGGGCTTGTCTGTCCTTTTGATCGTTGTCTGCAATGTAAATGATATAGTCATCTAATTCTGTATTTTTCAGCACATTTTTACTTGCATCCTGGAAGAGTGATTTATAATCAGTCGTTTCTGCTTTTTTTGTGAATCTTGTGAAAATATCTTTCAATTCCCACCCGTCAGCCTTGTTGTTTTTATTGTTGATAATCTGCACTTTATCTTTGCCGCAACAAACAATATCAGCGCAAATATCCGTCAGGTTTTCTTCTACTACATTACTGTTTTCATTCACTTTTAATGGATAAATATTTTTCCAAACAGGCAATTCAAATTCGTACCCAAAATTATTATCCTCGCCACACTTACAGATTCTAAAATATTCCTCAACTTTTTTATATCTATCATTAGGGGTATTGTCAATTTCCGACAACACTTTTGCTATATCTTCGTTTTGCAACCAAAGCACACAAATCAGCATTTCTTTTAATCCTTTGTTTTCCTTGTTGATAGTTCCATCATTTGTTAAGGTTTGCAAGTTGTTCAGTCTTGGCTGTACGTTTTTCACTACATCGTCATGATTTTTCTTGTTATCATAGACTCTGATATGATAAATATTTTCCTTTACCTGATAATCGCCTTCTTTATTTTTTATCAAATAATCTTTCTTAACAATATTTGTATTAGTGGCTTTTTCTATTTCGAGTGTTATAATCAGATCCTCTTTTTCTGCATTTTTTGAATGTTTGGCAGAATTACGCATTATGTTTTCCACAATATTGAATAAGGCATGTCGTGCCATAACGCCGCCCGGCACGGCAAAATTGAGTTCGGAAAGTTCTCTTTTAATATCCTGTTCGTTTTCTAATGTCTCATAATGAACTCTCTCGTCTTCACCTTCATAATCCCTCCCCTTTTTACCTGTAAATTTCTTTCGTTCGTTGCCCTTTTTTTTGATTATCTGTAATTTAATGTCCTGAAAATCTTTATCTTTTTCTTTATCGTGCGAATATTTTTCGGAATACACCAGATATTTGAGAAAAAAATTCGTAGTATCGTGGTCGTGTCGTTCCGCAAAATCATCTATCGTCAATTCGTCAAAAAGTTGCGCTTTGACGTTCAATGCGCCGAGCGGGTATTGGTCGCCAGAAACAATAGTAGCGATGTAATCCATTCGCTCTTGTGTGTATTGCAGCACGTGACGGATACCACGCAAATCGGCAGCCAATGGCATATCCGTATCTTTATACTTTTCACCTTGTGTGGCAATATAATTCTTAGTATTGGTAATAAAATGACTACCCAAGTTATGACTCATATTGCGGGACATAATGGCGGAGATGGCAGACTGAATGGATTTTTGGCGGATTCGGGTTTTTGCCAATTCGTTTTCACATTTATGATACTCTATTTTGAAGGCGTGAAATATATTTCGGATTTCATTCAAAATATCGTCGGGAATATCAATTTTGTTGTCTTCATAAGATTCGACTATTATCGTTCCAATGTAATCATAATTAGGAAAAGATAAATTCCAAATAGTGTAATGTTTTGGACACTTTTCCTTTATTGATTCACCTGATTTCTTTTTCAAATAATCAACAAAATCATTCTTTGCTGTTTCGTTAAATAAAAAGTTAATATAATCTTTATACAAAGCAATATCGTAATCTTTTGCATTCTTATTTAAAAAGTCATCAAATATATCTTCTTTTTCATTTTTGGCATTATAATATTGTAATACTATTTTTACATCATTGTTTTCTTTACGCAAATCAATACGTTTTATATTGTTTGCAGCCAAATTTGTCAGTTGAAAGAAACTATGAACTAAAAAACATCTACCTTTTTGTTCGCCATCTTCCTTATGTATATCATCATAATAGTTATTGTAAGCATTCACTAAAAAATAGGCTCTTGATTTTTCCGATCTTGCTGTTTCGTCATCTTCTATTGGGTAAAGTTTAATATCAGGCTCAACATTTTCCTTAATTTGAAGATTGTAAAAAATCTTTGCATCTTTGGCTTTAGCATTGGCGTTCAATGTTAATTCATAGAGTTTTTCGGTAATTTCTTTATAAATATCCTTTTTTTTGTTTTCCAATTCAACGTCAGAGCAGATTTTCCCTTTTTCAAGTTCCTCTTTAATTTCATCAAAACTGCCTTTCAGTATATCGTACTGTAATTTAATCGCATCTTTCGTCATAATTAA
Source organism: Prevotellaceae bacterium (assembly GCA_031273485.1). GTDB lineage: Bacteria > Bacteroidota > Bacteroidia > Bacteroidales > UBA932 > JAIRLF01. The sequence goes on along the minus strand of JAISRS010000489.1, from coordinate 5,420 downwards.
TGTTTGATAAGTGAAACCTTCTACCTTTTTTTCCTTTGCTTTTTTGATGATATTAGGATTTTTTGGGGTTATTTCTACATCAGACTTTTGTTCAATATAGAAATCTTTGAAATATATAGCAAGATTTTCAGGCTTGTGAAAAAACACTTTGGATTTTCCGCCATTAAATAAACATTCTCTTTCTCTGTCATCGTTCTGTTTTAACCACGACAACAGGATTATCCCTTTATCTTCAACCAAATCGGAAACGTTTTTACAGAAAGCTTCCAAATCTTCGGGCTGAATATCGTGAAGCAATAAATGAGCGACAACAAAATCATATTTATTTTTTTTGTTCCATTCCAAAAAATCAAGAGCCTCAAATATGTCACTATTTTGGACATACGTATTCTTACAATGTCTGATGACTACATCAGACACATCAATAGCCGTGACTGTCCATTTTGTAGACAGGTAGTCGGCTATTGCACCTGCTCCACAGCCAATATCAAGTATTTTGGCATCTGATTTTATATCTAATGAATCAATCAGATTTCTAAAACCCTCAAAATTATCACTATTTACCCAAGGTAAATCATTAAAATCATTCACTTTATAAATGATATTGTTTGGCTCTTTGTATTTACTCATAATATGCAGATTTGTATTTTGAAATTAAAATTGATTTATTGTTTTCACGCTTGTACAAGCCAAAATCGCTCATTATTTCATGCAAATCGTTGAATTGCAAATTGCCTCGGATACTACGAATTTGTATGGTATCAGTTACAGCAGCAAAACTTGTATTCGTTTTTTGTACTTCACTCAAAATAGCGTACAAATACTTACAAATAGAATAACCATATACAGAAGGCATACTTGGCTCTTGATTGCATTTTGCGACATAATCGTTGAAATAAATAGTAGATTCGTCGTCAAAATCCTTATCAAAGAATGAATTTACAAAATAAAGATTGTTTTGATATTCAGCAGGAATTGCACCCCAAACCGTTGGCGACTCGAAAGAGCCTATGCCAAAAATTAGAATATCCCTGTCGCGTTCCCTGATTTGTTTTGTTGCCACAATTAACTCATTTTCCTGTCCTACAACAAAAATAAATTCAGGTTTTTTCTGCATAATTTTGGCAATGTCGTTTCTCAAATCTATAGTTCCGGGCGCAAACAAAACGGTATCTAATATCGTTCCGCCCAATTTTTCAAGATTCAATTTGAAAAATTTCTGTCCATCTTTTCCAAAATCATCTGACGAACAAAATGTTATGCCTTTTGTTGCTTTCAATTCATTGAAAACAAAATGAGTAAGCGCGGGCAGTTGCCATTCGTGCGTTGCAAAATCCTGATAAGTAAAAGTATAACCTTTCGTAAAACCTGACGAAGAATTATATGTTGAAACCAGGGGGATTTGTTTCTGCTCTGCAATTTCGCGTTGCGGTGCAGAAAGCTTTACCAACATCGTAACAATAGCTTGTGCTTTGTTAAACTCAATCAATTTTTTCATCGAAGTAACGGCTTCGTTAGGCAAACCTTTGTTGTCTTCAAATAAAAGCGTAAGTTTGTCTGAAACTTCTTGATTTGCAGCATAAATTTCCATACCGCGTTTTACTTCTTCACCCCAAAATGCCAAATTCCCTGTAAGAGGAACTGACACGCCTATTTTAACTTTTTCGGTTTCATTACCGCCCTCGTTGTTTTTCGCAAAGAATACCCAAACCATTACGGCTACCAATGCTGCGGCGGTCACGCCAACTAAAATCTTTTTATTCATATTTTTATTTCAAAATTATTATTCCAATGTATCATTTATCAAACATTACATTTTCTATTTCTTTCAAATTCTTGCTTACTGTGGCATGGGCAACTACGCCATTTTTCAGCAAATTTACCTTGTCGCAAAACTCTACCGCTCGGCTTACATTCTGTTCTATCAACAGTATTGTCAGGATTTTGCGTTCCCGCAGGTTTTGCAGGATGCGGTACGTTTCTTCTGTTGCCTGCGGTGAGAGTCCAGCCGACGGCTCGTCGAGTATCAGCAGTTGCGGCTGTCGCAAAAGGCATATTGCCAATGCCAGTTGATGACGTTGTCCGCCGCTCAGTTTGTCGGCATTGCGTTTTAAAAAATCGCTTTCAAAAAGGAAAAACGAAAGGATTTCGTCCAAATCCGTCTTCGATTTTGCGGCAAAATGCAGATTTTCCATTACCGACAGGTCGTCGAACACGCGCCCGCCCTGCAAAAACAGCGAAATACCGACATCGGACAATTCTTTGGCTGTTCGCGTTGAAACATCTGTGCCGTCAATCAAAATTCCGCCCCGACGGAAAGGCAAAGTGTTGGTGACGGCTTTGGCGAGCGTGGATTTTCCGCTGCCGTTCAAGCCGATAATGCCGACAGCCTGTCCGCTTTCGACGGTCAGATTTACACCTTGCAGAATGTCGTGTCCGTGCATGTAACCCCCAGTTATATTTTTCAATTCCAACTTCATTCGTAATTCGTAATTTTTAATTCGTAATTGATTCTACGCCCAGATAACTGTTTTTTACTTCCTGATTGTTCAGTACTTCGGTTGCCGTTCCTTCAAACTGAATTTTGCCATTGTCGAGGTACACCACTTTGTCGGCTATATCTCTGACAAATTGCATATTATGTTCTATAAGCAAAATGGTTTTGCCTTCGCCTGCCATTTGCCGGATAATCCGCCGGATTTGTTCGATATAAACAGGATTGACGCCTGCCGTAGGTTCGTCGAGCAGCAAAAGCGAATAGCTGCCCATAAACAACCCTGCCAATGAAAGTAAACGCTGCTCGCCGTAAGAAAAATCGCTGCCGAGTGTGTGGAGCATTTCCAGGTATTTGTTTTCATTGCCAAACAAATTATTCAATACTTCAATCGCCCGTGCTTCTTTTGTATTTTCAATTTCCCGTTGTCTTTTGCTTCGGAAAAGATAAGCGAAGGGTGTTTCATCGCGTAACCCTTTCGGAGTTTTGAACTCTGTCAGGGTTGAGGCGTGCAACTTCATATTTTCGAGCAAAGTCAGGTCGGGCAAGAGCGATTTGCCCTGGAATAGCCGACCGATGCCCTGCCGTGCTATTCCGGATGGAGACAGAGTGTTGATTTTTTTGTCGTTGAAAACAATTTCGCCGCTGCAATCCTTCTGAAAACCTGAAATAATATTGAACAGCGTGGTTTTGCCTGTGCCGTTGCCGCCAACGAGAGCGGTAATTTTGCCGCGTTCCACACACAAATTCAAACTGTCAAGGATTTTGAATGTACCCCTGCCACCGCTAAAACTCAATGTTATATTTTTCAGTTGCAACATCATTTCAATATAATTTTCCCGCAAAATCCCTGCGGACGATAATACATGACCACGACCAGTGCCAAACCGTAAATAATCTGTCGCAAATTAGCCGCAACAGCATCGGGCAAACCGACAAAACGCAACAATTCGGGCAACAGCACCACAAACAATGCACCGGTAACGGGACCTTTGATATTTCCTATTCCTCCGATAAACAGAGCAGTAAGGATAAAAATGCTTTCGTCAAGCGTAAAACTTGTCGGGTCGATGTAACTGATGTACGAAGCATAAAGCAAGCCTGCCAAACCCGAAAATGCGGCGGAAATAAAGAACGCCCACGTTTTGAAAGCGGCAGGATTTCGTCCCAGCGCCGCCACCGTCAGTTCATCGCTGCGAATGGCGGTTAAAATTCGCCCGTAAGGCGAAGTTTTTAGGTTTTGGAACAACAAAATCACGATTGCCGATACGGTTGTCGTCAAAATAAAATAACCATAAACGCCCAGTATTTCGATTATTCCAAACAATTTTACCGCAGGAATCCCCGCCACGCCGTAAGGTCCGCGCGTTACGTCTGTCCAGTTATACAGCACTGTGAAAACAATCATCTGAAACGCCAGCGTAGCCAACACGAAATAATCGCCTTTGAGTTTGACCGATGCAAACGAAACCAACAAACTGCAAACGCCTGTCAGCACCATCACAATCAGCGCCACAACGACAAACGGCAGATTGAACTGCATAAGAAAATAGGCCGAAAAATACGCTCCGATGCCGTAAAATGCTGCCTGGCAAATCGACAGCAAATTGGCAAGCCCTGTCGGCAAATTCGCCGCCAAAACCAGCAGGACATACATGTTCAACATGATTATTATATGTAAGATATATTCCATCCCTATCTTTTAATTCGTAATTGTTTACACCGTTCGTTTCTTATATCCCAAAATCCCTTGCGGCTTGAAAAACAGGAAGAGCAGCAACACCAAAAAAGTAATCGCATTCTGCCAGTTCGCCGAAAACTGATACACAACCGACGATTGCAGCACTCCCAGCAGTAAACCACCCAAAATGCAGGCATTAAACCGTCCCATTCCGCCGACAATCATTGCCACCATTGCGTTAATCAACACAGGCATACCTACGTGCGGGTCCATTCCTATATCGTAAGCCGTCAGGCAACTGCCCGCAGCAAGAAAAACGCCGCTCAATGCAAATACCAAAACCCGCGTGGTGGTGATGTTAAAGCCCAACACCTCGAACAATGCCGCATCATTGCTCAATGCCCGCGTTTTCAGTCCAAACTTGCTGAATTTCAGAAAAACAAGAAACGCCGCCATCAACAAAATCCCAACTGTCGCCTGCAACATTTGCGGACGGGTAATCATCATTTCGCCGAAAGTAAACACCGGTTGAATACTGTTGTCCAGCACTTTTGTTTCGTTACCGAATATCATTGCCGTCACATTTACCAAAACAATCATCACGCCAATGGACGAAATCATTACCACGTTGAGCGAAGATTTTTTCCGGTACAATGGTTTATACACTACCCATTCGCACAACACACTCAAGCCTGCCGTAAAAATTACCGCCGCCAAAGCCGCCCACCATAACGGCACCCCCAACGTATTGAACGCATAGTAAAACACATAGCCCGCCGCCACATACAATGCCGCCGCAGCGATATGGAAAATCCGCGTCGTATTATACACCAGCGCAAACCCAATAGCCGACAAACCGTAAAGGATGCCTGTGATAATGCCGTTTATGAGGAACTGTATGAACATTCTGCTGCTTAATTTAGTTTAATATCCTCCAAATTCAATTCTTCCATTTGAACGTAAATCGCCTTATGTGGCGAGTTGTGATTTCTCCCGTTGTCCCGCTCTGCGCAAAACCGACAATGGGTAGCAATGCCTTAATTAAATTCTTCATATTGCCATATTGTTTAATCAAATTATATACACAATTATATGTATAGAAAGATTGGCAAGTTATTTTGTGATAGAGTTCTCGTAGAACTATGGCAAAAGTAAATGTATAAATAGATGATTTACAGCGGTTAGAGGAAGGTGTTAAATGTGGTATATGTTAATTAGTGGCTTGAAACCGGCTTAAAACGGCCA
>JAISRS010000353.1 GCA_031273485.1 Prevotellaceae bacterium | reverse complement strand
ATTATTGTTCATGATTTTACACTGGCAGTAACAGGAGGACAAAACGCAAGGATAAATCTGGATGCCTTCAGGGTGTTCCCGGAAGATTTACGAAATTTGGGAAACATTGATCTTGTCAGCGTAACTTTTGACCGATTCCAATCTTCAACAACAATTCAATATCTGAAGGAACAGAAATTTAACGCTAGAGCATTTTCAGTAGATACTTCGGTTGATCCTTACATAAGCTATGCCGCTTTAATCAACATTGGAAATATAAAATCAGGTAGAAATATCTTTTTAAAGAATAATATTAAAAGTTTAATGGAAACAAAAACCGTTCACGGAAGACGAAAGATAGATCACATGATTGGAAAGATTGTACGTGATGATGGAGGGCATTGGATGGTAAGCCAAATGGGAGCATTTGCTAAAGACGTTTCTGATTGCTGTGCGGCAACGGCTTATTTAATAACTCATGAAGATGAAGGAGTTCCATCGTACATCTACGACAAAAAAATGGATGTTCCCTTTGAGGATGAACCCGAGGAGATAAAGGGCTTCTATGCTGAATATAAACTAGGTAAAGAACCAGCTGATTTCTCGACAACTCAAGAGTACAAAGAAAAGTTCAAAGAAGATATTGCTAAACAAATACAGAGTTTAGGCTTAAAACTATCTCAAATAAAATTGAATGAATAGGGAATTACTATTTAAAATGCAGGACGTATTAGCAGTACGCCGGGGCCAACCTACCCTTGACCCTTTCCTGCATTTTATATATTTTAATAACTGACGACTGCTAATCGTCAATCTTCTCAGGGGTAGGATGAATAATGCTCTTGCTTAGTTATTTGTTCTTTTTTAATGCTAAACTTAATATTGATAAATTAATTCAATATCTGGGTTTTATTAAATCTTCTGCTCAATTAAAAAGAATGCCTCATAGGACTCATCGGCATCATATAGTTCAAAAAGCAATATTGCTAAAATTGGGACTTCCAAAGAAAGTTGTGGATGATAAAAGCAATTTAGTTTACTTGTTGACATCAGACCATTTGAAAGCTCATTTGCTTTGGGTGGACGCGATTGATTGTTGGGAATCACGAAGCACATTAGGAGTATTTAAAAAAATATTTGATGATAAAAATATTGATTTAACAAAATTGACTCAAGAAGACCGCGTCAATTTCATTCAACGTTTAGAAAAATACTATACGGAATTATCAGTTATTCAAAAGAAGAGGCGCTCAGGGTATAAAGCATCTCCAGAAACAATTGAAAAAATGCGGATAGCCGGAACAAAAGGAAAGGGTAAAAAACACAATAGGCGAAAAGAACATACGCCAAGAAATATATCCCCAGAAGGTCGTCTTGCAAAACAAGAAGCTGGTAGAAAACAATCTAAAAATCTTAGTATTTATCGAAACAAGGCACATGAAGGACGTCGAAAATACGCCAAAAACTACGAAGGCTGGTATATGCAAACAACAACAGGGGTATTTTTTAATATAAAATATGAAAAAGAAAATGATGATTTAGGATTTAAGAACTTTAAATGGGTTGTTGGAAGAGGAACTGCTGGAGGACACAACTTTGTCCATTTGGATTCAAAGCTAATAAAAAATATGATCGATAGCGGCTCTTTCTCATCTGTCTACGATATTCCAAAATATCATTCGTTTCTTAAAAAGATCAAGCCGAGAAAAATAAGAGTAGTATGTCCTTTTTGCGGTAAAGAAAATATTAGTACAAACACAGGTTGGTTAAGTCATCATTTCAATAATTGTAAAAATAAAACCCCTTCTGAGTTTTTTGACTTCCACTAAATCCTATTAACTCATGCCTGCTTACAATAAAATTAATAACTGGGTAGCGAAGTCAATTCGTAAATTAAGCGATTATCACATTTTTGTGGGTGGCCGCCATACTGAATGTACCCGTTTATCCCGAAATACGGATGTCTGGGGTAACGATAATCTTGAAACGATATCCGTATCATCAATACCTGTAATTTTTGATTTCCCTCCGGGCGAGATGCCTCTTATTCGACTTCGTGCGGGGAATGGAACCCAGGCGGAAGTGCAAAGTACTGGATTGTTCTTTTATGATATTCTGCCAACTGAGTGTTATACCAGATGGGAAGACTGCCTTGAAAACGGAGATGTCATTTATTTCTGGGCCGGAGATGAGAACGGGAATAAGATGCCAGTTGTTTTTAAGATTTTGGATCAGAAAGGCGCATTCAGTTCCCAGCTTATCTGGAGAAAATTTATATCGGCCCCTATAACAAATATTGAAACAGAAGTTCCTCAAGATCTTGCCGAGCGATTATTAGCGGAAATTGCGGGGTAATAGCGTTGTACCTATTTGAGTACAATGGCAAAAGCAAGCAATGGGTTTATTCAGAGAGCCCTCGGCCTTTTTAATCTCAAACAAACGCAGGGAAATCCGAATGCTTATAATGCGGGAAACAATCCAGGACGATTAATACCGGATAATCCCCTGATCGGAAAAAGAAGAACCCCGCATTTATCCTTGCCGAATTACACGCCTCTTCAGGAAATTTGGTCATACTATTTAACCGAGTGCCTGGATTCGTCTGAGACACTTCGGAATAGAAAAAACAGATATCAGGATTTAGATTTTGCGGTAAAGAACAATACTCTTATTCATGCGGCGGTAGATTTATTCGCTGATGAAGCTACGCAATGTGATATTGGCGGTACGCCTGTCCGGGTTAAGGCAAAAAAGGATGTCCAGTCTTATATTACCGATCTTTTGGATGAGTGGGGTATCACTCAGCAGGTTGTCCGGGAAACAATCTGGAATAAAGTTCTCTTTGGCGATGCATTTGAAATCAA
>JAISRS010000484.1 GCA_031273485.1 Prevotellaceae bacterium | reverse complement strand
ATGTTCAATTTTCCGGAATAATCCAAAATGCTTGCAGATTTGAAATTTGCATTAATTTTTGTTTTCAGAATGGAAACAGTATCTTTTTTATTGAAATGCAGTTTCACCAAATCGACATGGCGCAAATCGGCGTCAAACTCAAAAACGGGAATCCTGTCTTCGCCTCCCGCCAGGTTGATGTTTCCGTTAAAATCGAGGTCAAGATTAGGTTCCGAAACGGTAACTTCTCCGCTGAAGGATTGATTGATGAGATTTCCTTTGATATTAACATTCTGATATTTGTAGTCATTAAAATACAGTGAGGATATAATTCCATGACCGGAGATGTCATTTTTTCCTCCTTTTTGGATTTTGCCATCGACCATAAAGTTAAAATCGGCGTTTCCAATCAGATGTGAATCTGCAAGTTTCCCGATATTGAAATTTATTGCTTCCAGATTTCCTTTGAATCCGAAACCGTTGGCATTACTTTTCAGTAAGATATCCATATTTAGAGCGCCTAAATTGCTAAGTAAATATCCGTGAGCTACAAAATCTCGGACAAATCCGGTAAATGTGCCTTTGAAATTGATGTTGCCGAATTTCTTCAGTTTTCCTCCGTCATTGAATTGACCGTTGCTGATTTCCGACAAAACAGTCGAAATATCGCTGGAACAGGAGTATAGCTGTTTTAAATCGGCAAAAAGTATGGTATTTTCCACATCGGGCAATCCCATGATGCTGAACCGTCCCTGTATATATGTATTATCCAATGATTTGATTTCAAAACTGTCGCTTCTGAAATTGGCGACGGGTCCGGTTATGCAGGCGTTTAATTCTGCTGTAGCAGACACATTTGCAAGCGCCGGAGCAAAAAACCCCACTGTGGCGAACGATACCTGCGAATCGTAAACATCAAGTATAAAATTGACTTTATTCACAAAATCGCGAAATTCCTCTCCTCCGTCGTATATCATGCTTAAAGACTTCATTTTAATGTCGGAAAAATCGTCAATCATCCGAAATTCCTTCAGTGTCACTTCTTTTCCGAAACAGATATAACCCGAATCCGCCGCTATTTTTTGTATGTTCAAACCCGACCGTTCATTGAAAGAGAGAGAATTGACTCTGAAATGCAGAGTATCGTTTTTTATTGATATTCTGTCGGCATCGAGGTTTATGTCCGAAACCGACATGTTTTTATAGATAATGCCTTCGGGTTGTTCTTCGGTTGTTGCCCCGTTGTTCAGATACATTTTGTATCTGAAATTGTGCAATTCCAAGGACTTAGCCATCATTTTGGTTTGACTTTCAACCGAATCTGTTGTGTCCTGTTTTGAGAGTCTTTTTAAAATATTTGAGATATTTATTCCCGTAGAATCGCTTCTTAAACAAAATATTCCGTCGGATAATTTGATTTTGTTCAAAGTAAAAGTTCTGTCGCCTATGGGAAGTTTGCCGATATTGGCTTCTAATTTGTTAACATACAGTAAAGTGTCGTTAAAAATATCGTCTTCAAGATAAATTCCGTTGATCAGTACTTTGTTAAACAGCCTGATGTTAACGGATTTAACTTTCACTTCCGTCTGCAAGTGTTCCGAAAGAAGTTCTGAAACTTTCTTCACAACAAAGGTCTGAACAAAAGGGATACTGATTGCAATGGGAGGTAATATAAATAAAATCAGGAAGAAAACAAAAATATAAAAAAACCGGCGCTTCGACTTTGTTTTTTTACGTTTTCTTTGAAACATATTTTCCGTTATAATTTTATTGTCCATATTTTTTATTCGTCATATTCCAAAATTTGTTCCAAAAGTATATAAAAAACGGAAATGAGATAATTTATTCCTCAACAATAAATTCAATGCAGAGAAAATAAACATATTATAAAATTATTAAAGCCCCGTTTTTTTTGATACAATACGATATCGCCAACTCATAATCCGCGAATTTAAAATCCTGCGGATTTTCACGATTTTTTTAATCCACGAATTTTCACGAATTTTTTCTGCGAAGATAAAATCATGTAAATCCTTTAATCCTTTAATCAAGGTTCAGACATTATCCACGAATTTGTAATTTGTAATTGTTTAAATTACAGAAAAATGGTTCGGGTATAAATTTTTTTTATGAAAAGATAAAAAATATCAGTTTGACATATATTAATAAATATGATTAGCTTTGCAAAAAATATTATAAATAAATATTAATTTAAAATTTAAATATTATGCAATCAAGTATTAATTCTCAAGAACTTCAAGGACAATCCTGCAGTAAAGGAAGTTCAGTGTTAGACTTTACAGGAATTTGTAAAGATGGAGCAGGTTCGCTTGTTTCTAAATTAGGTGTTTTGCTGGCAAATTTTCAGGTGTTTTACACAAATTTACGTGGATTTCACTGGAAAATTGCAGGAAATTCGTTTTTTACTCTGCACACAAAATTTGAAGACCAATATGACAATTTGGCGGGAAAAATTGATGAAGTAGCAGAGCGCATTTTAACTTTAGGCGGAAGTCCGGAAAATAATTTTTCCCAATATCTCCAAATATCGGATATAAAGGAAGTTTCGGATATTTGTTGCGGTAAAGCAGCTGTGACTAATATCTTAGAAAGCTATAAGGTAGTAATTGCCCTGGAAAGAGAGATATTGGAGTTGGCAGGTTCTGTTAAAGATGAAGCTACGGCGTCATTGATAAGCGATTATCTCAAGGAACAGGAAAAAACTGTTTGGATGTTTACGGCATATCTGAAAAGTTAAATGAATTTAATGTATTATAAGGTAACAATTTAGCAGTAGAAACGGGAGTTGTTCCCGTTTCTATTTTTACCGTATAATATAATGTGTATAACAATATTAATGTTTCGTAAAATGAAGTGTTTAATTTATAGTTTTTTAGGCTTCCTGATATTTCAAGCCTGTTCAACGGCAAATCCGGCTGCAAATAAATCGGAAACAGATATAACTTCCTTAGAATGGAGGCTTGTTTCGATAAATTCCGAAAACGGTTTACTAACAACCGATAAGGCAAAAAATCCATCAACTTTGAAGCTCTCCGGCGACGGCACCGTACACGGACAAGGTGGATGCAACAATTTTAACGGGGTAGCTAAAATCAGCAAAAACAATATCAAGTTCGGGAATATTGCCATAACAAACAAAGCTTGTCTTGATATGACAATCGAATCCGCTTATATGAAAATTCTCTCCGAAGTTGATTCATATTCAATAGAATCGGGCGATTTAAAATTAAAAAAGGGGAATACGGTTCTTGCAACATTTTCTACTTTTAGATAGTCGTAAGCAGTAGCAGCCGAAAGAGAAAAGGGCAATAAGTACTTTAAAGTTCTTACTGCCCTTTGTTACGAAGCCGGAGGCACTTAACTGCGAGGCAGCGATTGATATGAATCATGTAAACGAAGAGGCTAAGGCAAACACTTTGTGCCTTTTGTCTATTTTTTAACCCCACAAACCATTTACTGCATCCCTTTTGATTTTCAGCTTTTATTTGAAGCAGTGAATAATTTTTCCACTAATTCGGGAATTTTTCCTATGTATTCGATTTTTATTTGGAATTTACTGAGTTCCGGAGTTTTTTTATTGTATTTGGATATAAATATTTTTTTAAATCCTAATTTTTCAGCTTCCGATACTCGTGCTACGATTCTGTTCACAGGGCGTATTTCTCCCGAAAGACCGATTTCTCCGGCAAAGCACCAGTCGTGCGATATTGGAATATCGGCAGTGGACGACAGTATTGAGGACACTATGGCGAGGTCAATGGCGGGGTCGACGACTTTTATGCCTCCGGCGATATTCAGAAATACGTCTTTTACGGCAAGTCTGAAACCCGCCCGTTTTTCCAAAACGGCTAACAGCATATTTAATCGCCTCACGTCGAAACCTGTGGCGGAACGCTGCGGAGTGCCGTAAGCCGCAGTGCTTACCAATGCCTGTGTTTCTATCAGAAACGAGCGCGCTCCGTCTATCATCGCGGCAACAGAACAGCCGCTTAACGATTCTTCGTGACGGGTAATCAAAACTTCCGAAGGATTGCTTACTTCCCGCAATCCTGTGCCTGTCATTTCAAAAATGCCGATTTCGTCGGTTGAACCAAAACGGTTTTTCATCGACCTTAAAAGTCTGTAAATATAGTTATTGTCGCCTTCAAACTGAAGAACTACGTCCACAATGTGTTCCAATATTTTCGGTCCTGCAATTGACCCGTCTTTTGTTATATGCCCTATGACAAACACCGGCGTATTACTTTCTTTGGCATAGCGCATTAGCAGCGCCGCACATTCCCTTATCTGGGAAACGCTGCCCGGCGAGGAATCTAATTTGTCGGTGTAAATAGTTTGTATCGAATCGATAACAATAAAATCGGGATTTATTTCCTTCGCCTGCAACAGAATATTTTCGAGCAGGGTTTCCGACAGTATATAGCAGTTGCTGCCCGAATTACTGCCAAGTCTTTCCGCTCGAAGTTTGATTTGACTTGCGCTCTCCTCTCCCGAAACATATAATGTCTTAAGATTAGGCTGGTTTAGCGCTATTTGCAAACTTAAAGTAGATTTGCCTATACCCGGCTCGCCTCCTATAAGCGCTATTGAACCTGCAACAAGTCCGCCGCCGAGCAATCTGTTCATTTCATTATTGGCAAGCATGATACGATTATATTCTTCTATGTTGATGTCGCTTATTTTCACAGGTTTTGAGGTCTGTCTAATATCTGTCATCGTTCCGGCGGGTTTGGAAATAATTTCTTCCGTAAAAGTATTCCATTCTCCACAGGCAGGACATTTTCCCAACCATTTAGGCGATTCGTAACCACATTGCTGACAGAAATATGCTTTCTTGATTTTTGCCATTTTTTTATATTTAATTTATATTTATTTTCACCGAAGTTATTTTAATCCACGAAGTTTAATCCACGGTTTTTTTTAATCCACGGTTTTTTTTAATCCACGAATTACACGAATTGCACGAATTAAAATCCTGCGGATTTTTACGAATTACACGAATTTTTTAATCCACGAATTTTTCTTTATCACTGAATTAATCGAATTCCACGAATTAAAATCCTGCGGATTTTTTACGAATTTCCACGAATTTTTTTAATTCATAATTCATAATTCAAATAATCGCTGCCGTGACAAAAGCTACGATAGCCATTACTGTTATTGTCAATATATACGACGGATTTCTTTGCAATCTGTTTCTTGCTCTGAAACTCTCGAAAAAACCGGTAATAATCGGGGCAAGAATTATCAGTATAATAAACAGGGGCATATAAATGATGCGTTGCAAATTTCCCGGTAGGATACAAAGCGCCACAAGTACCGAATATACAGCCGATTTTATGTATGTTGCGATATGTATCAGGGCTAAATCGAATCCGCTGTAGTCTAATATCATTACTTCGTGTATCATTGTAAGTTCCAGATGTGTGCGCGGGTCATCTACGGGTAATCTTCCTGTTTCCACAAGCAACATCAGAAAGAAGGCAAATGAAGCCAGCAGTCCGGGAATAATCACATTGAGATTATCCATGTTCAAAAAGACAAATATCTCTGCAAACGAGCTATTTCCCGTCAATAAAGTGAAAGTTCCTGCGAGCACAAAAAATGCGGGTTCTGCCAACATGCCGTATAGCGCCTCCCGCGAAGCGCCCATGCCTTCAAACGACGAGGCGGTATCTAATGCGCCCAATATCATCGCAAAACGACTTAATGCCAACAAATACGCAAACAGAACAAAATCGCCGGAAAAAGATATTAATGTACTCGACTGTCCGAATGGCACCATCAGCATTGCAACGAACACTGCCACAAAACTTACCGCAGGCGCTAACCGGAATATTTTTCCCGAATTTGTGCCGATTACTTCTCCTTTGCGGAACAAAAGCGCCACGTTAAGCGCCGGTTGCAGTATCTTCGGACCTTTGCGACCGCTAAGAAGGCTGCGTGTTTTTCCCAAAATACCGTGAAAAACTGCGGCAAAAGCAAGTATCAATAATAGAGATAACATCCTGACAGGGAATTATGATATTGTTTCAAATCCTGCGTATGGAATAAGAGCCTTTGGCAGAGTGATTCCTTTGTCGGTCTGATTGTTTTCGAGCAATGCCGCCACAATTCTCGGTAAGGCGAGCGAACTTCCGTTAAGGGTATGCAACAGTTCTGTTTTCTTTTGCTGTGTTTTATATCTTAGTTTCAGTCTATTTGCCTGAAACGATTCGAAATTGGAAACCGAACTTACTTCCAGCCAGCGTTCCTGTGCTGCGGAATATACCTCAAAGTCGTATGTCAGAGCGGAATGAAAGCTCATATCTCCTCCGCACAAACGGAGGATTCTGTATGGAAGTTCAAGTTTTTTGACAAGTTCTTCAACATGCGCCACCATTTCGTCCAGAGCGATATAGGAGCGTTCGGGTTGCGAAATCTGCACAATTTCCACCTTGTCGAACTGATGCAAGCGATTGAGTCCTCTTACATCTTTCCCGTAAGAACCGGCTTCACGCCTGAAACAGGGAGTGTAAGCGGTCATTTTCACAGGCAGTGCGTCTTCTTTCACAATCACATCCCTGTAGAGGTTTGTTA
>JAISRS010000174.1 GCA_031273485.1 Prevotellaceae bacterium | reverse complement strand
ACATTTTCATCTTTACTCCATTTTACCATTGTTTTCATTACTTCTTTTGTTTTATTTTCCAGTAACGGCCTTATTGCGAATTCTCCGGTAAATCTTTTCGTTAATTCTTTGATAAAATTTAATGATATTTTTACATTCTCAACCCCATGCCTTTCCACATATCTTCCAACAGGCCACAACCACCAGCCTTCCGAAAACATTCCCGTTTCCTGTTTTAATTCAGTCCCTAATATATTTTCAAATATTTGTATATTTTGTTCATAATTATTGGGAAGACATAATTCAACCGCTTCAACAAATACGTCCATTTTTTCAAATAATTCTTTATCCAATGTATTTTTATCCACATAACTTATAAACTGCTTTTTATTAAAATCTGGATATATTGTTTTAATTTTATCCGATAATAATTTGGCACAATCCGCATTATAATAGTCTTTAAATTTCATTTTGTCCTCTATTTATTTAAAAATATTATATTCCTTTTATGGATATATGTCTATCCATTTTTTCTCCAATACTACATAAATCTTTCCATAATTTTATTTTTTTCAGTTCATCTGTCTCGTATTTTCCATAACCCAATTCTTGACACAAATATTTTACAAAACCATTACCGCCTAAACAATGTTTTTCTTGAATATATTTCCCCAAAATTAAAGGAATTTCTATTTTTTCCGACGGAGTAACCTTATACCCCGCATAATTTTCACATATATTATTGATTTGATTGAATATTTCATTAACAAAATTCTCCAAAATGACCTCCTATCTTGTTTACTTCATTCTTGTTTTTCCAATTTGTCAATCATTTCTTGAAAAATGGCACATAACATTCCAGCTGTTTACGACGTTTTGCCGGTCCGAATAAGGGATTTGCGTAGCAAACCATAACCACCGTTCTGCGTCGTTACGTTAACAGTCCTGTTATACGAGTTACCTTTTATAATTTTATATATCCATCTCTTTGACATTTCAATAATGCGTTATGCCAATTATTTATATAATTGTCTTCTAAAATTCTATTATTAGTTTTAATGTATTTTACGTACCAACTAATCATTCCATCCCAATTTTCTAAATTTCCTTTTTCAAATAATTTTAGTCCAAGTTCTTCCATTAAAAAATTTGATTTCATTGAATTTATTTTCTGAGAAGTTGTAACAATATTTTCCGGTATATCTCGTCCGCCGCGGGCTATTGGAACAATATGATCATGAGTCGGCATATATTCCCAATATGCTATATGGCAATCAGACATTTTCCAGTTTTTATGAAACGGGAATACGTCCCCCAATTCTTTTGTTAAAATCCGTAAAATATTGGGGAATAAAAGTCTTTTGCCCGTATATCTATCAATAAATCCATCTTCTAAATATATTCTTAATTTTTCTGCATTTGACATTGATCTTGTTTCATATTTTATAAAATTATGTTTATAATTTTCTTCTATCAATATTTTCGCATTATTGATCTTATTATCCAATATCATTGTACAAGCCGTTCTTATAATGTCTATAGATTCCATGTTTTCTCCCTCCGTGGTTTTTATTTTAGACTCTTGACTAACATCTCTGGTTATTTTATCAGATTTTTGACGATATTCAAGAGGTTTTCCACACGATGATTGTACCTGAATTCGGTTTCCTTTCAATGGAGGATAAAGGTTTGAGAAGAACAGCCGTTGAACTTGGCAAGACGTCTTTTGGCATAACTCCAAAACGCTTCTATTCCATTGACATGTGACTTTCCCCTTACAAATTCATTCTCATGATGGAACACCCGATAGTGATCGTAACCGTTCAAAATCAGTCCGTCGTAAGCTCTCCAACCATCGGTGTGGATGGCAGAGCCTTCGAGGATTTTTCCCTGAATAATAGACATCAAAGCCTCTTTGGAACAATGAGAAACAACCGTCACAAACATCTTGCCTTCCCGTTTGAGAAGGTCGAACACTGGTGTCTTACCCGCCGCGCCGCGTCCCCGCTTGCCGCGAACACGCTTTGCACCGAAGTACGATTCGTCAAGTTCAAACTCACCCGTTTCCAACAGACTTTCTTTCAAAGACTGCTGGAAAATCTGCTCACGGATTTCTCGGAAATACGAGTTCACCGTGTTCCGGTTCACCTCCGAAATTGACGCAGTTGCCGTCGCGGTCAGGTCCTCGCAAAAGCAACGTAAAATCAGGTCAACTTTTTTAGCACTTAACCGCTCGTATCTCATAGACTTACATTAAAATGTGTTACAAGATGATAGTCAAGAGCTTAATTTTTTGTTTATCTTCCGTGCGTTGACGAGGACGACAATGACATCACGCCTTTTGCGGAGTCCGGGGCGATTTATGACATGGTGTGCCGTTTGCCGGCGGGCACAAATTCGCCATGCAGTGGACCGTCCGAATCGAATGCGTGTAGAAACGCGGGCAACATGCTGTTGCATTGCAGCCGGGAAACCCCGGCCGGGTCAATTTTCGGCAACGCCGGAAACCTTCACCCGGTCGAAGTGTGTGTGAAAACGGTTTGATATTCTGCTTGGAACAGGTTTTTGTATACAGTTTCCCTTCCTTTCAACCGATATATCCAGCATATCTTAATTTCAAACACCCACTCGGAGCTCTGACATGGCGGTCACCCCTCGGTTTCTGCTTCGTCGGCAATTTCTGCTGGCTGGAACAAGTTTTTGTACATTGATTTTGACTGGTTGTGGAACCATTTTTTATCCGGAGCGACGTGGTCAGACTGCGGGGAGTTTGGACTGGAAGATCGTGGGACTGGACGCTCTCGGTTTGATCTTGTTTTTTATCCCGGGAATAATCGCATTTGCTGTGGATTTTCACACCGGAGCAATCTATCTTCCGCCATGTGATGCGGGCCTTTCTTCACCGAGCAATCAGCCGTTGGTCGAGCGTCACGTTCCTCGTGAGAAAATAAGCCGAGAGCAAATTGAGGTCGTGGTCAGCAGTCATGTAGGTCAGCCGATTGATTTGGCGGCGAGCAATTGCTCTTCGCAACCGCTGAGTAGCATTGATGACTTCTGGCAGAAAGTGCGACGCTTGACCGGCAATCAGCCTGCTGGGCAAACTTCTGTGCAAGTTTAAATTTTCTGTCCGTTATCTCCCTGTTCGAATCCGGGCGGTTTTCTCACGCTCGCTTTGATTTTATAAAGCGAGCAAATCCTGCTTTGTTTTGGCTTCGCTCCATGAAATGGGGATAATTCCATACTGTTCAAAGGCTTTACGGATTTCCAACCGAACCGGCTTCTCTAAATCGTTCAGAACCGGATAAAGATCAGAGTCCGCGCCGCGTTCCTCTTTCGTGTCACTCTACTCAAAAACCAGACGCCGGACAGATTCCTTGTCAGGATGATTGACGGCTTGAATGATTCTTTCCGGAGCGCGTTTGGATTTTGGAATGACCGCATGAAACTGATAAGAAAATCCTGATTTTCCCTTGAATGTGATTTTCGGGGTATACCGGATACACAGAGAATCCATCCAGTCAATGACCTTTTCAAAAAACAGACTTTCCACATACGGAGCGGCGAGATAAAACATATCGCCGACGGCAAACATCGCCTGAATAAGGTTATGTTTTTTTTGCGGAAAAAGCGATTTCGTTCCGGAGATTTCGAGGCGGCCGTTCTCGCACTGAACACCAAACCCTTTGAGGATTTCGTGAAAAATACTATTTCGTTTCGGGGTATTGATGTCACATCCCGACATCATAAGGTCGCTGACGGTATATCCGTCATCCGTCAGGAGGATGTTCCCGTCACCGTCCGGTCTGGCATAAATTTGAATGCAGTCCGTTATGCCGGTCAAGAAACGGAGTTGTGATTTCCGCCCAGCCTCCGCTGATCCCGCGAAGAAACGTCCGGTCTCTGAGCCATTCAATATAATAATTTTTCAGTTCGGTGATGTCATCAATAATCGCTGTTGTCATGAAAATTCGTAAGTAAATCGGTGAATTCTGGTTTTGTGATGATCTTGCAAAAATCCATAAAACGGCTTAATATCGCCCGGGGATTCGAAACGCCGGAAATCACAAACGCCGATACCGTAAAATACAGCGTTGTCCGAAACCGTCCCACTCTACAATAGAATTTTTATTGGCATTGTTTGATATATTTTTCCATTTATCAATTTTCCATTTTCATGTTTATTTCTTTTCACTCCATCACTGCCCCATGTTCCCCATTGTTTGAAGAAAAAAAGAGAAAATTGGCTCTCGGTTTGCTCTTTAACAGATAATACCCATTCTTCGTTCATGCGACGGGCACTTGTTCCGCTTTCGCCGCCGACAATGACCCAATCAATATTGGTAAGATTTAATTCTCCTAAATTTTCCAACAACGGCTCGCACGACAAAAAGCGAATGGCAGCATTCAATCCTCTCAGAAATTCAATTCGTTGTTTTGCGGCTTGATTTTCAACGGTAACGCCTAACCAAACGTTTTCAGGAATATCGTGCGTTTGAAAATATTCCGCCATCCGTTCCGCTCTTTTGGTAAGCAATTGGTAACAGTGTTGCGGTGTCCTTTTAATAACACGAACGACTTTATCAATAAAATCGTCCGGCACGTC
>JAISRS010000151.1 GCA_031273485.1 Prevotellaceae bacterium | reverse complement strand
GCCGGAGTTCCGAATCAATCAATTTATAGTCGGCAAACTCGAACATACAAATCCCTTTTTCGGTTGCGGCGGCGACCATCAATCCCAAACCGGTTTCGATATAGCTTATATTAACAATGCGTTTGCCTTTGCTTTTCTGCGGAGAAGCGCCGATAATATTTTTGAACATGGCGCCGAATCCGCTCAGTGAATCGTAGCCCGAATCGAACGCAACGTCCGTTACATTCTGCTCTGACCGAATACGTTGAAAGGCGTTGTTTGCCCGATACATTCGCTGACAGGCGTGAAAGGTCTGTTTGTAATTTTTCAAAAACCATCGGCGTACCCGGTTCGGCTCCAATCCCATTCCCTGCAAATCGGAATCTTTCAGTTTAACTGCGGGATTTTCTTCCATATACCTTAGCAGTTTCTTAATGCCGTCGGGCGGATTGCCGAGTTTTTCCAGCGGTTTGCAGACTTTGCACGGTCGGTAGCCGTTGCGCATCGCTTCGCCTGCGGAAGGATAAAATTCGCAATTCTCCAGCTTGGGTTTGGCAGGACAGGTGGAGCGGCAAAAAATACCCGTTGTTTTTACTCCAACCACAAACACTCCTTCAAACGAAGGATCTCTTTCAAGCATTGCTTTATAAAATATTTCCCGTTCTGTTTCCATTTTATCTTGATGTTAAAATTACTGCTACTTTACTGTTACTCATTATTTTTTCTTTTTGGGTGCATAATCCTTTAATTCTTCGATGGCTCCGCCCGCCACTGCCCAGAAATACAGACTTGCGACCGAAGCGTAAGGCGTGAAACGTTTCCAATATTTATTGAATTTCGTTCTGTCGATTTTGCGGTGGCGGTACACCATTCTCATTCCGCG
Source organism: Prevotellaceae bacterium (assembly GCA_031273485.1). Classification (GTDB taxonomy): domain Bacteria; phylum Bacteroidota; class Bacteroidia; order Bacteroidales; family UBA932; genus JAIRLF01. Next base: position 2,073 of record JAISRS010000151.1, on the reverse strand, counting down.
GAGAATAGCCAGATCGCCATAACTTAGCACATTGGGGCGCTGCATTGAGAATATCATCAACATTTCGGCTGTCCACACGCCAATGCCGCGCAATTCGGAGAGTCGGGAACAGATTTCCCCGTCCGGCATGGAATGAAGAGCGTCCATATCAAACTCCTGGGATTTAATTTTCCGGGCAACGGATTTAATATATCCAGCCTTTTTGAATGTAATGCCGAACTTCTGCAATTCTTCCGGTGAAAGGCTGTCAACCGTATCGGGAGTAATTTCTCCCAGTTCGTTTTTCATTCGCTGCCAGACGGTCTGGTGTGCTTTGGTCGAAATCTGCTGACCGATAATGGCGTTTACAAGTGCGGAAAAAAGGTCGGGATTGACCGTCCGTTCTATCATCCCGATCCGGTCGATAACTTATGCCAATTTCCTGTCCGCTTTTTTCAGATATTCGATTTCTTTTTCCCCGTATTGAAAATAAACTGCCATATTGCTGATTCGATTACAAATTTTTCTGCAAAGGTACGGCTTTATTCGCTTTTCGTGCAACCGAAAAATTGACAACATCGTTATTCTCCCTCTTCAACGCTTCGGGACAGACAGTGAAACTCAAACAGTTTGCCGCAGTAGAGACGTCTCTACAAGAACGATACTTTCGGCTCGATAGGGATGGCTATCGTCATCTCGCTGCTGCTGTTTTCCATACCGCTCGCCATCATCGGCGGGTTAATCATCTTGATGTTCCTCACATTAGCGATTGTGCCGCCGGTACATTACGTGATGGACAAAATGCCGGCGAAATTCGGACGGGACAGGAAGAAGGAAATAATGGGAACCTCTAAAAACTTGATTTTTCAAGGCAGACAAGATTTTTAAACCGGAGTTTACTAATTGTAAATGAGGATTTAAAAATCGCCGTCGAACGCCGAAAAAGCAGTTTTTAGAGGTTATCTAATGATAGATTCCAATTAACCGAAAAAGTCCGGCGTAGTTCAAAATGACAAAAACAACCGCACAATATTTTTTATTATTGAATCCTCCGCCGCGGCATTGTAGAAACGGAGCATTAAGCCCTTCGGGTTGCTTGGCGACCTTTTCGTTCGGCGTAGCCGTCATTGCTACGGCGCAGCCGGAAGTGACAGCGCCTCAAAATAAGATTTAGCCATTTTATCAAAAATAATTATAAAAATGCTGATAGTTTTTATAATTATTTTACCTTTGCATTTTCAAAATAGATTGTTTTTTGTTATTATATCAATAATTTATTAGTTTAAAAAGCAACGAAATCAATATGATTTGCATCTGCATAAAAGAACACTGAGTATGGAGGAACAGCTTATAGAAGGATGTATAAGAAATGACATACGATCTCAAAGACAGTTATATGAGAAATACGCAGCTCTAATGATGTCAGTCTGTTTAAGATATGTTGGAGATAAGGAAATTGCTCAAGACCTGTTGCAAGAAGGATTCGTAAAATTGTTTGCAAAAATACATACATATTCGGGTTCAGGTTCTTTTGTCGGCTGGATGAGAAAAGTTTTTTCCAATACGGCATTGGAGTATCTGCGGCGTAATGATGTCTTTAAATACAGTACCGACATCAACGCAGCATTTTATGTTGAAAACAACGAGGAATCTCCAATTGATAGACTGTCGGCGGAAGAGCTGATGAAATGTATATCAGAACTGCCGCACGGATTCCGAACTGTGTTCAACATGTTTGCAATAGAAGGCTATTCACATGCGGAAATTGCAGAACAACTGGGCATACAGGAAGGAACATCCCGCTCGCAATATGCAAGAGCGCGAACTCTTTTACAGTATAAGATTTTAAAATTGAATAAAAATATTTGATAAAATGTCAGATAACTTAAATAAAGATTTTGAAGAATTAATTCGTAATAAACTTGAGAATTATTCGACTCCGGTGGATTCCAATATTTGGGGCGCTATCGAAAGATCTTTAATTAAACGTAAACGAATTAATTATATACGCGTTGTCGCCGGCGTTGCAGCTGCGGCAGTGGTATTTTTAGTACTTGCTATAAACCTTTTTAAACCGGAAAATAACAGTCAAGA
>JAISRS010000093.1 GCA_031273485.1 Prevotellaceae bacterium | reverse complement strand
ATGTCATGGTTTCAATAATTGCCAGAGGAATAAGTTTCGGCGATGAAATAGAATATACCGACGAAATTACTTTAGGACGTTCAATAAAAGACAGACAACCGTTTAAAAGTTAGAACGATAAACGATGAACGATGAACGATGAACGGCGCAAAGCGCTGATCATCGGCACGCAGATGATGCAGATTGGATGGATTTACGCAGATTTTTATGATTTATGACTTCGCAGAAAAAAAATTCGTGTAATTGGCTCCGCCGAACTTACGTTTCGTAAAAATCCGCAGGATTTAAATTCGTGTAATTCGTGGATAAAAAACTTCGTGGTAATTCGCAAAAATCCGCAGGATTTTAAATTCGTGTAATTCGTAAAAATCGTGGATAAAAAAATTCGTGTAATTCGTAAAAATCCACAGGATTAAAATTCGTGTAATTTGTGTAATTCGTGGATAAAAAACTTCGTGGATAAAGAAAATTTGACTAATCGTGGTTATTAGCGGATTATTTGTCAATGATAGCTGCAATCACGGTATCTCCCGTGACATTCACCGATGTGCGCAGCATATCCAAAGGGCGGTCGATTCCCAGAATCAGAGCCAGTCCTTCGGCTGGGATTCCTACTGAGGTCAGTACGATTGTTAGAATCACAAAGCTGCCTCCCGGAATAGCCGGCGTCCCGATAGAGGAAATAATACACATTCCCACAACAATCAGCAGTTGACTGACGCTTAAATCTATGCCTAAAACCTGGGCAATAAACAAAACGGCAATAGTTTGATAACAGCTTGCTCCGTCCATATTAATAGTTGTTCCCACAGGCAGAATAAACGAAACGGTTTCCCGCGATAATCCTAATTTTTTCTCTGCCACATTCATTGCAAAAGGCAGGGTTGCGGCGCTGCTGCTGGTGGAAAATGCAAATAATTGTACAGGATATATCGTTTTCAGGAATTTGGCGACTTTTATTTTTGTAAAGAAATGAATAATCAGCGGATAGAAGAAAAACATGAGCATCAATAAGGCAAAAACAATCACTAAAGCATATATCGCCAAAGCCGAGAATATACTGATATCTCCCTTGAAATCCGTAACTAAGCCTGCCATCAAAGCCACTACTCCGTAAGGAGCAAACCGTATGATGTAATCTACCATGCGGAGAATGATGTCGTTTAAGCCGTCGAACAGATTGATTACGGGTTGGATTTTGTTTGATTTGATAGTCAGGGCGGCAACTCCGAAGAAAAGAGCGAAAAATATGACCTGCAACATTTGCGAATTGTTTGTGGCGGCGGCAAACACATTATCCGGCACAATATCATTGATGAAGGACAATGGTCCCTGATTTTTCGACTGTTCGGCTACAAGTTCTTTTTCGGCAGCTATTGCTTGATATGCTTCCTGAATATGTTCTACCTTGGTTTTATCTACCAGATTGCCCGGTTTCACCAATAAACCCATTGATAGTCCGAGCAGAACGGCAAGCATGGATGTGGCAAGGTAGAGTATGAGCGCTTTGCCGCCCATACGCGAAAAAGTACTGATGTCTTTCAATCCTGTTAGACCTTTGATAAGTGTGACAAAAATCAATGGAACGGCAATAAGTTGGAGTAAACGTATAAAGAGCCGTCCCCAGGGGTAAATCCAATTTTGTATAAACCGTTCGCCATTGAACTGCACGGCAATAATACCAATTAAAATCCCTGCTATCATGCCGAATAATATTTGCATGTAAAGAGGAAATGAAAATCTTTTTCTTTTTTCCGTCATATCTTTTCTTTCATGTTTTTCAACTTATTCAACGAATTTAAATCCTTCGGATTTTTTACGAATTACCTCGAATTCATAGTTCATTACACACAAGATAATAGAAAACTGACGTTAAAGCCCTACGGACAAGACATCTGAAACTTAGAATTAATCGTTGGGAAAGCGACTGTATTTCCCTGTTATGGGGAATATATCAACAGAAAAATTCTATAAGCTCAAACTATTGTCCGTAGGATATAAATAATTAAATTATTCTAAGCATCTTCATCGTCTTCTTCTTCGTCGTCGTCATCAAAATCATCGTCGTCATCATCAAAATCATCGTCAAAATCGTCGTCATCGTCGTCGTCAAAATAAAATTCGTCATCGTCGTCGTCAAAATCGTCATCATCAAAATCAAATTCATCGTCTTCGTCGTCGTCATCCTCGTCGTCGTCATCCTCATCAAAATCGTCTTCGTCTTCATCAAACTCATCATCATCGTCCTCTTCTTCGTCATCCTCATCAAAATCAAAATAAAACTCATCGTCATCATCTTCTTCTTCGTCATCATCTTCTTCGTCATCATCATCATCATCGTCATCATCATCGTCATCATCATCGTCATCGTCATCGTCATCGTCATCCTCATCATCTTCGTCATCATCTTCGTCATCGTCATCGTCATCGTCTTCATCATCATCTTCATCATCATCAAAATAAAACTCATCATCATCTTCTTCTTCAAAATCGTCCTCTTCTTCATCATTCTCGAAATCTTCGTCGTTTTTTGCAATTATTTTTCGAGATTTTTCGTCAATTACAATAATCTCTTCGTCGAATACAGGCAATATAATATTGCTATTCGACACGAAATATTGATAAGGTTCATCAATTGAGAATATATTACGCGAATCGTATATATTCCACGAATGGTTGAAAACAGTTAATAATTTATTGTTTTGACCATTAAAAATGTTTTGACTTGCGTCGGTGCAAGCCGTTAATCCCAACGAATGGAAATGTTTAGTTTGTTCTAATAAATCAGTATTCATGATTACAATTATATAAAGTTAATAAATATGATATCTGTCATAATAAAAATTAATCTCATAAAGTAAAACAGGATAAGAAAACCCGTCAAATTATCGTTTTCTTTATACGCAACACGTAAAAAAACGTTGCGAACTATCCTTTGTCAAAATTTACTTTGCAAAGGTATAATTTTTTTTATTTATCCAAATTATTCGATTCAAATTTTCATACCGATATTCAGTACAAACAGTATAATTTTAATGATTAAATAAATTAATATCAATCTTATAAGAGTTTTGAATTAGAGGTTCCCAATACATTTTTATTCCTGTTTTATTATTTATTGTTTTTGTAAAAATTAAAAGAAGCGCCTTGTTCGGGCGCTTCTTTATCAATAATATGTATAAACAATTTAAAAAAGCCTGAATAATATCAAAGCTATTTGGTAATTTTTTTCGATGATTTTTTCTGTTCTTTTCTTACTATCAGATCGTAAGCAAGGGGTATTGCAATATATATTGTTGAATATACGCCTACTGTTACTCCGAAAATCAATGAGAATGAAAATCCGCGTATAGTTTCTCCGCCGAAGAAGAATATTGCGAACAACACCACGAGTACTGTTCCTGCGGTGTTTACACTACGCATAAGAGTTGAGTTAATGGCGGTATTAACCGTTGAATGCCAATCTCGTTTAGGATATAACCTGCGATTTTCACGAATACGGTCAAAAATAATTACGGTATCGTTAATCGAGTAGCCTATTACGGTTAATACTGCCGCTATAAAATGCTGGTCAACATCCATCGACCATGGCACTAAAGCGGCGCAAACCGAAAATAGAGCAATGGTTAATAATCCGTCATGCGTCATTGCTATCACAGCGCCTATGCCCCAGTTCCAGTTATTGAAACGTACGGTTATGTATATAAAAATTATAAGTAACGTCAGGATTATGGCAACCACCGAATCGGTTTTCATATCATCGGCAATTGTAGGTCCCACTTTTTCCGAACTGATGATACCGTAAGGATTTGTATCCGTAGATAGAAATTCCTCATACGTCAATGTGGACTTAAACGATTGTCCTATCGCCGCATACAATTTATCGGTAACTTCACGATCTACTTCTTCCTCCTGATTGTCGATTTTATATTTTGTTGTGACTTTCACCTGATTTGCGGGTCCGAATTGTTTCACTTCCGCCGATTCGTCAAATGAGTCGGCAATACTTTCACGAATATTTTCCACGCTTACTTCATCGTCGAAACGAATAACGTAAGAACGACCTCCGGAAAAGTCCACTCCGTAGCTGAATCCTTTTGTCAATATAAATGCTGCGCCTATAGCGCAAAGACTTAATGAGATAATATATGCTTTTTTGCGGAATCCCAAGAAGTTAAACGAGGTATGTTCCAGAAAATTAAATGTGAGTTTATTTCCGAATTTTATGTCCATGTTACGGCTAAGCATCCATTCAACCACCAGACGGGATACGTATATTGAAGTCACTAACGATGTTATGATACCTATTCCCAAAGTAGTGGCGAATCCCTGCACAGGTCCGGAACTGAATATAAACAGCACAATAGCCATTAACAATGTGGTTAACTGTCCGTCGAGGATTGCAGACATTGCATGTTTATATCCCTCGGATACAGCCATTCGTAAACCTTTGCCCAAACGAAGTTCCTCTTTGATACGTTCATATATAATGACGTTTGCGTCCACTGCCATACCAAGAGTAAGCACAATTCCGGCAATTCCGGGCAGGGTCAGTACCGAGCCGAATGAAGCCAAAACGCCAAACAGCAACAATACGTTGCTAAGCAATGCTATGTTTGCCGTCAGACCTCCGATGCTGTAGTAGAACCACATGTAAACCAATATTAATATGAACGCCAGAACAAACGACAAGAATCCCGAATTGATGGATTCCTGACCTAAAGAAGGTCCCACAACTGCTTCCTGAACAATTTTTGCGGGCGCCGGCATTTTCCCTGATTTGAGAACGTTAGCAAGGTCGGTGGCTTCGGTGGAAGAGAATCCGCCTGTGATTTCCGAAACGCCTCCTTTGATTTCGCTTTGAACCGACGGATGTGAATATACGTATCCGTCAAGCACAATCGCAATAGCTCTGTTGCCCTTAACATTATCGGCTGTTAATCTCGCCCATACGTTGGCGCCTTCGGCATTCATATCCATCGAAACGCCAAATCCTTTATTTGTAGTAACTCTTGCGTCGGTAATCACGCTGCCGTCCAATGGCGGAGCGCCGTCCATGCTTGATTTTATGGCTACAAGCGTATAGGTGGTTTCTCCTTTATCAATTGCCTTAACCGACCACATCGGTTTAAAGTTCAATGGAAACAGGGATTTCACCTGCGGTAATTCCAGCCATTTATCAATTTTAGCCATATTATCGGTTGTGGCGTAGCCTATTACCGGACCTCTGGACATTCCCTGTTCGCTTGCCGCCGGTTGTAATATTTTGAAAAGCGGATAATTATCAATATCCAATGTAGATAAAGAATCGGTAAGTGCAACCAGACCTGTAGAATCGGACAATGCCGCCAAACCCGCCGAATCGGACAATGCCGCCAAACTTGCCGAATCGGACAAATTAGCAACTTGCGCCGAAGAATCGACTACCGGCGCTGACGCTTTCTTTTCGTCATCAAGCATTTTCTTTATCACGTCGTTTGCCTGCACGAGGATAGGATATATTTCCGAATTTTCGTATGTTTCCCAAAATTCCAGATTAGCTGTTCCCTGCAACAGTTTGCGAACACGTTCCGGTTCTTTCACTCCGGGGAGTTCGACTAATATTCTGCCCGAATTGCCTATTCTTTGAATATTTGGGGCGCTTACGCCGAAGCGGTCAATACGGCTGTACAACACATTGAAGGAGGCGGAAACAGCGCTTTCGGCTTCTGCACGCAACACGCTCATCACTTCACTGTTGGTGGATTCCGGTTTAATTTTTTCGCGAAATTCGTATGTTCCGAACACACGTGACATCCTGCCGCCCGGTTCTATTTCGTTCCATGAAGCCTCAAAGAGGGTCAGGAAATCGGATGTTGAGGATTTCTCTTTTATTTGCGCTGTTTCCAACGCTTTAACAAAGGTTGGGTCAACGCTTTTATTAGCTAAGGCTTTGAGTATGTCCGGCAGGGAAATTTCCATCATAACATTCATTCCCCCTTTGAGATCCAATCCGAGACTCAACTCTTTATCCTTACATTCTTTGTATGTATAACCCATCCATACTTTTTCATTTCTTTTGGAGCGCAAAATTTCTGCTTCTTTTGCTTCATCCACTACTCCAAATTCATCAGTTGCTTCTAATTTTGCTTTATTTTCGATACGCTTGGTTACAACCGTAAATAAAAGCATCCAAATACTGGCTAAAAAACACAATATAGCCACAAATTTTATTAACCCTTTAGCTTGCATGGTTTTATAGTTTGATTTTTATTTTATTATTCATTTTAATTATCACTATTTTAATCGGTTTTCCAACTTAATTTCTGTTATTTAAACCGAAAAAACGAATTGCAAAAGTAGTCTTTTTTTTTAAATTACAATCTATAAAATTTAAAAATAACAAAATCTTTTTTTATAACACTTATCCTTAGTTAATTGAAATTTGAAATTTCATAACTCCCGATATTTTAAAATCACCGATAACGCCTTTGAGGATACAAAAAAGGTGCAAAATGCGGCAAAAACAGGCTGAATTTTATTTTGAGGCGCTATGTAAGAAGGTGACGACTGCATTCCTTTCGTTCGGTGTAGCGTCATTGCGAGGGATAATATTGGTAGCAACAAACAATGGGAAATGACAACCCGGTTCGTCCGGCGTAGCCGTCATTGCGAGGCGCAAGCCGAAGCAATCCGGAAAAATAAAGTATAAAATAAGGTGATATTCCGGATTGCTTCCGGCTACGCCGTCGCAATGACGGCAAGCAAAGTTGTCATTGGTAGACCCTATATTGCAAGCAACAAACAATGGGATAATGACAGCCCGGTTCGTTCGGCGTAGCGATAGCCCGAAGGGCTTAATTTTCATAACCGCAGGTCATCGACCTGCGGAATATACAGCGATATACTTCTGCCTGAAAGGCAGGACAGAAACGTAAATTGAAATAATAATAATTAGTCCTGCCTTTCAGGCAGTTATTCGGGAGGTTACTTCCGCAGGTCGATGACCTGCGGTTATGAAAATTAAGCCCTTCGGGCTGCTTGGCGACCTTTTCGTTCGGCGTAGCCGTCATTGCTACGGCGCAGCCGGAAGCAATAGCGCCTCAAAATAAGATTTAATTGTTGCTTCTTCCGTCTGTAAGTTATCTTTTAACTGAAGCAATAGCACCTCAAAATAAGATTTAGCCGAATTATGAATTATGAATTTGTGGATAAATAAAAATTCGTGTAATTCGTAAAAATCCGCAGGATTTTTTAATTCGTGGAAATTCGCTTAATTCAGCGACAAATAAAAATTCGTGTAATTCGTGGATTAAAATATTCGTGGCGATTCGTAAAAAATCCGCAGGATTTTAAATTCGTTCAATTCGGTGACTAAAATGACTTTATTCACAAATTCATAATTCATAATTCATAATTCATAATTCATAATTCATAATTCATAATTCAACCGTCCTTCGTTGCCCGACCCCGTTTAAAATTCGAGATAAGCCGATATTTTGTCCGATTGCTTTTTTGTTAATATGTTTTCGTTTAGCAATTCGACGACGGAGGCGATTGTGCCTTTGAATTGTCGGTATTTGATTATGCTTTTTGCCACGTATGAGTTGATATAAGGGTGTTTGCTTAGTTCTTTTTCCGATACGGTATTGATATTTATACGTTTAATTTGGGCAATATCTATCGAAATCTGATCACGGAACATGGCAAAGCGGGTAGAATCAATTCCTTTTATCTCCATCAGTTGTGCGGCATCAACAAAGCCGCCGAGTTTGTTGCGGTATTCAACAATCCGCTGAGCATAGTACTGACCTATTCCCCTTAATTCCTTCAATTTCGCCGTATCGGCAATATTCAGTTCTACGGTACGTGTTTTGACTTTGTTTACAGAGGCGGGAACTGTGGGATTTTTGTTTCTGTCGTCATTGTGAGGCTGTTTAGTTTCAATGATTTTGGACGTTTTGGATGTTTTGGGAGTTTTGTCGGCGATTTGTTTTCGTTCCTGCTTTATATCAATATAATTATACAGACGCGCAAACATTTCATCGGATACTGCGAACGATTTTCCGAAACTTTCCTTATTGTAGAATTTGCCTCCTTTGTTTCTGTAATTCACAATGCTTCTGGCTTGTCTGGGCGAAAAACCCAAAAGAACCATCGAAGCGCTGTCTATGGTGTTGGGGTCAAAGAAGAAGACGGTATCGAGCTTGTTTGCAGAGGGTTTTTTGTTCATTTCCGCAAGAAACACATCCATTTCCTGTTTTAGTCGTTCCATGTCTTCGACGGCGAGTGTATTCTTTTTGAAAAATACGGGCAGAATTATTAATATCAACAAAATAACAGTCAGCGCGGTTATTCCCCATCTTTCCGTAGAGGAGTAGTTGAACCATTCTCTGACAATTGATAACAATTTGGATTTCATATTATCAAACAAAATTAAATCTGTTACAGCTTATCTCATATTATGTTTTCGTATAATCCGTCAAATCAATTAATTTATTGACGGCTAATAGTCGAAACTGCTTTTGCCTATAAATTCTCTCAACACGGATGTTGGAGGGATAGTGTTTTCGTCCGCAGTGTCGATATGTTCAAAATAGTTGATGAATTTCAGCAGTCTTAGCGCTTCCGTGTATTCCTGCTGACAGGGCGAAACTTTGCGCAGCAGAGGTTCTACGTATTTCCTCAACACGCAGAGTTCGTACAGTAGAGAGGAATTGAACATAATATCCGCATTTTCCTGATACGGAAATATATTGCGGTCTTCGCCCCGTCTGACGCTTTGCCAGCGTTTGATTGTATCTGCCGCCGAATATCCTCTGGTTGCGGCGTCGCGAACAATGCGCCTGATCAACCGGTTGTCGGTTGTGGGGATTCGGTTGTTTTCGTCGATAGAAACGGAGGTGAGCGCCGAGGCATATACGCGGAATATCTTGTCGTTGGGGATATAACGTATCAAATCCGGATTCAGTCCGTGGATTCCTTCCACAATCAGAATGTCGTTTTCGTTCATCCGGATTATGTCTTTTGTGAGGAACTGCCTTGTGCCGGTCAGGAAATCAAAATGCGGAATATTAACTGTTTTACCCTCAAGCAGGTCTTTCAGCTGGGAGTTGAACAGTTCGAGGTCTATTGCGTGCAGGGATTCAAAATCGTATTCCCCGTTTTCGTCCTTCGGAGTTGATTCTCTGTTGACAAAATAATTGTCTAATTCGATGATATGCGGGCGTTTTTTTGCAACCTGCAACTGCACTGCCATACGTTTTGCCGAAGTTGTTTTTCCGCTTGACGAGGGTCCTGATATTAGAACGATTTTGGAGTTTCGTTCCACTATCATGTCGGCGATGTCGGCGTATTTTTTTTCGTGCAGAGCTTCGCTGATTTGAATCAAATTTGAGGAACGTCCGCTTTGTATGTCTTTATTGATATTTCCGATTGATTTTGAGCCTAAGATTTCGTTCCAGTCTTTATGTTCCTGAAAGATTTGCAGCATTTTGTTCTGAATCACATATCCCTGAAGAACGTCCGGATTGTCGGATTGCGGAAACATCAACAGAACTCCCTGATAATAGGTAGTTAATCCGAATTTCTTCAAACAGCCTGTGGAATATGCCAGGGGTCCGTAGAAATGGTCGAAAAAGCCATCGAGCCAATAGACCGAAGTATAGAATTTCCCTCTGGTTTCCAGCAACAGGGATTTTTCGTTGTATCCTTCGTTGCGGAACATTTCTATGGCGTTGGATGTGGGTATTTTTGTTTTTGTAAAAGCGAGGTCTTTTCTCACCAATTCCTGCATACAGGCTTCGAGTTTGTTTATCTCCGATATTGCCGGATTTTTGAAACCGGATATTTCGCAATACAAGCCCTTGGATACCGAATGTTGCACGGATAATTTATGAGTGGGCAAGATTTTTTTGACCGCTACCTGAAGCAAAAAAGTCAGAGAGCGCACATAAGTCCGCATCCCGTCGGGATGACTTATATCTATAAATTCTACTACTTTAGGATTGTATATTTCATACGACAATTCCTTCAGTTCGTTGTTCACTATTGCTGCTATAACCGTTGATTTCAGCTTGGGACGGATGTCGTTATATATCTCATACAGTGTAGTCCCCGGACAATATCCGTGAACCGTGTTTGTGTTGGCGCATTTAATTTCAATGTCTGTTTTCATACTAAATAGCAACTCGTTTTAATTAATTTTATCGAAGTCAAAGGTAATGCTTTTTTTTAATTATGAATTATGAATTATGAATTATGAATTAAAAGTTATAACAGACGGAATCATGAAAATTCTTTAATCATGGTTCGGACAAATACAGCGAAAGTCGTTCTAAAATAAAATGGGCTTTTCACCGCCGGTGAAAGTCGTTCTAAAACCAAAATGGGCTTTTCACAGCCGGTGAAAGTCGTTTTAAAACCAAGGGAAGAGGGGTGTACGACAAAACTCCCGTCGTCATTACATTACGCTGAAAGGCGTCGTTTTCTTATGTCAAATGTCTCAACTGACAATTTCCCGCAAGGCAGACAAGATTTTTAAACCGGAGTTTACCGATTGTAAATGAGGATTTAAAAATTGAAGGCGAACGCAGAAAAAGCAGTTTTTAGAAGTTCCCTAAAATAAAGTTGTATATTTGCAGCTTAATATAAATTACAAAATGAAAAATAACATCTTAATTATTTTATTCACGGGTTGGTGCATGAACATTGCAGCACAGACCCTTCCGCCTGTTTTTGGCGAAGAATACGCCGGTAAAGTATTTCACGATTCGCGAACACGCTCTTACATTGCTCCACAACGGATTGTATGGAAACAGGACGGCGACGGACAACTGATCACAAACTCCGAAAGTCTGCTAACACAAAGCAATAACGGACAAAGTGAACTCACCGACCGGAAAGCATGCACGATGCGCAATACCGGAAACGGAACCCCTGCTATTTTATTCGATTTCGGAAAAGAAATACAGGGAGGAATACAGCTTGTAACCACTGTGGAAACCGGTCGTAACGCTAAGATTCGTGTACGGTTCGGAGAATCCGCTTCGGAAGCGATGAGCGAAATCGGCGGAGCGCAGGGCGCAACCAACGACCATGCCATGCGCGATTTCACAATGGAACTCCCGTGGCTGGGCGTAGCCGAAGTCGGTAACAGCGGATTCCGGTTTGTCCGCATCGACTTGATTGAACCCAATACGCATTTGAGCCTGAAGGAAATAAACGCGGTGTTTGCTTACCGCGATATTCCCTATCTCGGCTCGTTCCGCAGCAACGACGAACGTCTGAACAACATCTGGATGACAGGTGCATACACCGTCCACCTCAACATGCAGGAATATATCTGGGACGGTATCAAACGCGACCGCCTTGTGTGGTTAGGCGACCTTCACCCGGAAGTTATGACGGTCAGCACGGTGTTCGGATACAATGAAGTAATCCCCAAAAGCCTTGATTTAGCCCGCGATATCACCCCCCTGCCCGGATGGATGAACGGAATGTGTTCATACTCGCTCTGGTGGGTCATTATTCATCGCGACTGGTATAATTATCAGGGCAACCTGCAGTATCTTAAAGAGCAGCAACCCTATCTGACGGAACTGCTCCGTTTGCTGCTTTCCAAAGTGGATTCGGATGGAAAGGAACGTTTGGACGGCGGCGGTCGTTTTCTGGACTGGCCCTCAAGCCCCAATGTAAAGGGTATCGATGCAGGACTGCAGGCGCTGATGATTATCACCATGCAGGCAGGCTCCGAAATATGCGCTGCGCTTGGCGACCGTGCATTGTCGGAGCAATGCGCCGAAACTGCAAAACGGATGCGCAAATATGTCCCCGACCATAACCATTTAAAACAGGCGGCGGCGCTGATGGCTTTAGCCGATATTTATCCTGCCCGTAAAGCCAACGAAGAAGTATTGACCGTGGGCGGAGCCAGGGGATTTTCCACATTCTACGGATACTACATGCTTGAGGCGCAAGCCAAGGCAGGCGAATATCAAACGGCTGTCAACAATATTCGCCAGTACTGGGGCGGTATGCTCGACATGGGCGCTACCACTTTTTGGGAAGATTTCGA
>JAISRS010000447.1 GCA_031273485.1 Prevotellaceae bacterium | reverse complement strand
ATAGGCGCACGTAACCGTGTGGCTCATGGCTACGATAAAATTTCGGACAGTTTGATTTGGAGTATAGTCATCAACCATATTCCGAAATTAAAATCGGAAATAACGTCATTATTACACTCCGCTTCACAGCCCCCCTGCTAAAGACAAGGCTTTCCACCCCGTCCGAACAAGGATGAACGGACACTGCCGGCAGTACGGGCAATGCATGTGTTGCCCGTACGGGTTGGCGGGGTTGCAGGGGCGAATAAATTATTTGTTGTATATTTGTGAAAAATGGGTACATGAATATTGTGGAACAAAATATAGGAACAGTAGTCCGGCTTTGTGAACAACACAAAGTGGATAGCATGTATTTGTTTGGGTCAATCCTTACCGATAAATTTTCGCCCGCCAGCGATATTGATTTTTTGGTAAATTTCGGACAGGTGGACTTATCGCACTACTTTAATAACTACATAGCGTTCAAAGAATCGTTAGAGCAATTATTTTGCCGACCGGTTGACTTAGTGGAAGAGAAAGCCATCCGGAATCCCATTCTCCGCCGCTCCATCGAACGTAATAAAAAATTGATTTATGGAAGAACGAATAGAAAAATGGTTAGTTGATATTCGCATGGCAATTGACGAAATCAACAGTTATTTTCAGGAAGGCGGGAAAAAATTTGCATCCTTTCAACAAAACCAAATGCTAAAACGCGCCGTCAAGCGCAATCTCGAAATTATAGGTGAAGCGGTCAATCGCATTTTATCCAAAGACCCCTCTATCCCCATAGACAATGCACGCAAAATAGTCGGTTTGCGCAATCAGGTTATCCATTCATACGATAGCATATCAGATGAAAATATTTGGGCGATTATTATCAACAACCTGCCGAAACTAAAAGCCGATGTGGATAAACTACTATGAAAGGGTTGTCCCATTAACATCGGGAACGGTGAACGGATACTGCCGGCTGCAACTGCCAACTAAATTCGGCTTGAGAGCAGGGGCGAATAAATTATTTGAGTTAAAGTAGTATCTTTGCGTAGTAATAAAAAGGCTCATGGAACGAATTTATGTGGACACTTCTGTTTTTGGCGGGTACTTTGAACCTGAATTCGAGCAGTGGACAAAACCCTTTGTAAACAAATTTATCGGCGGGGAATACACCCTGCTTTATTCCCAGCTTACGGAAATTGAGCTAAGCAAAGCGCCTTCACACGTACGGGAGTTGATACAGCGTATTCCGCCTGCCAGTATAGAATTTCTTCCTGTTACCGATTTAGCCGATGAGTTGGCAAGTAGATATGTAAAAGAGAATGTCGTAGGCAAAGCCAGCATAGAAGATTGCCGGCATATCGCGATTGCCACGTTGGAGAATGCCGACCTTTTGGCGAGTTGGAACTTCAAACATATCGTCAATGTAGGCAGGATACGCGGCTATAATTCGGTAAACTATAAATTCGGGCATAAAATACTGGAGATTCGAACCCCCAGAGACATTATGGGTGATTTTTGAACCACGAAATTAAATACGTCATGAAAACAGAAACACAGGAAACAGATAAGTCGGTCATCGAACAGTTACGGGAAATACGCGATAACATAAGCGCTGAAACGCAAAATATGACTTTTGCAGAATTGAAAAGGTATGTAGATGTCCAATTAAAACAATCGCCGTTGCATCCAACCGCCGTTTGGCAATTAAGAGAAGGAAAGAAATCAAAAAAAGGCGTAATGTTATGTTATTAATTACGTTTTTAGCCACCATTGGAGTTGTTGCTGCTATAGCCGGCGCTGTTGTTGCTTATCGCAACAGAGATATTTTATGGCCTAAGCATCGGTGAACGGCAAACGGCAACAGTCGGCTGCAACTGCCAACTAAATTTCCGTGATTTTATTAATCATTTATTTATCCTTATCTTTGTATAGTTAGATTTTTTAAATCTTATGGACATTTATGAAAAAGCCGGTGATTTTATCATAGACTTAGCCAAACTTGTTTTTGGCGGAGTAATACTCGGCGCTATTATGATGGAAACCACGAACACTGTAGCTTTGTATATTGTTGGCGCCGCGCTGTCCGCTATATTTATCAGCAGTGGATTTTTCTTGTATTGGATACAGAAACGAAAAAACAAAAAATAATATCATGGGACTAATTTACTTTCTATCTTTTGCGGGTCTTGTTTGTATCATTGTTTGCAGTATTATTGCTTATCGCAACAGAAATATTTTATGGCCTAAGCATCGGTGAACGGCAAACGGACACTGCCGGCTGCAACTGCCAACTAAATTCGGCTTGAGGGCAGGGGCGGATAAATTATTTGTTGTATATTTGTATCATGAAACAAAGGATATATATAGATACATCGGTGGTAGGCGGGTATTTTGATAAGGAGTTTGAAACCGAAACAAGGGCTTTGTTTGAACTGCTGAAAGATGGAACCGTAGTTTTTGTGGTGTCCAGCGTACTTAAACAGGAATTGGCAGAAGCGCCCCCACATGTACGCGATTTATTGGATGCCTACCCTGAAGCTTGTTTTGAACACGTGTTTTTAACCGATGAGGCGAAAGAGCTTGCCGACCGCTACATCTCCGAAAACGTTGTCGGGAAAACAAGTTTGGAAGATTGCCGGCACATTGCCATCGCCACCTTAAACAAGGTCGATGTGTTAGCCAGTTGGAATTTCCGGCATATAGTCAATTTAAACAAGATAAAAGGCTATAACGGCGTAAACTTGAAAATGGGCTATGCCCTCCTCGAAATAAGAAACCCCAAAGATTTGATAAATTATGGAAACGACCAGAAAAAAGAAAGACTTTGATTGCGTTGAAATGAAGAACGCCATTCAGGCAAAAATACTGGCAGAAACAGAAAATATGACTTCCGAAGAATTGTTGGCATACTTCAACACGCCGGTAAAAAACACCCCTTTTTGGAATCCCCTTTCCGCCGGCGTAAGGAAACCTGCGCCCCTGCCGGAGTAAGGCTGTCTCAAAAGCACGCAGATAACGCAGATTAGTGGGATTTTCGCAGATAAAGCAATGAATAGATTAAAATAAAAACCAATTGTCCGGAAGATAACAATCTGCGGAAATCCCACTAATCTGCGTTATCTGCGTGCTAAGTTACTTTTGAGACAACCCCTACTGCAACTGCCAACCATCAAAACAATGAAATACCACAGCACCAACCACCAAGTTCCGCCGGCGACCCTGAAAGAGGCAGTACTGCAAGGCATGGCCGGCGACAACGGATTGTACATGCCGGAGAGAATCCCGCGCATGTCCAGCCAGTTTCTCGCCGCCCTGCCCTATAAAACCTTGCCGGAAATCGTCGAGAGACTCGCCACCGTGCTTTTCGGCAAGGACATTCCCGCCGCTCCGCTGCGCGACATCGTGCACGAAGCGCTGAACTTTGAAATCCCGTTAGTAAAAGTAGCCAAAAACAGGTACTGTCTGGAACTGTTTCACGGGCCTACGATGGCGTTCAAAGACGTCGGCGCCCGCTTTCTGGCGCGGATGATGCAGTATTTTACCCGTAACGAAACGGTCGCAACCAACGTCCTGGTCGCCACCTCCGGCGACACGGGCGGCGCGGTCGCCAACGGCTTTCTGGGGGTGCCGGGAATAACCGTTACGGTGCTGTATCCCAAAGGGCGGATCAGCCGCATACAGGAATCGCAGTTCACGACGCTGGGGCAAAACATCTGCGCGCTCGAAGTGAACGGTACTTTTGACGATTGCCAGCGGTTAGTGAAGCAGGCCTTTTCGGACAAGGAACTGAACGCGCGGCGGAAACTAACCTCCGCCAACTCCATCAATCCGGCGCGCTTTATCCCGCAGGCGTTTTACTACTTTTGGGGCTATGCGCAAATGCCGCAAGGGCGCGACCTCGTGGTAGCCGTCCCCAGCGGCAACTTCGGCAACCTCACGGCAGGCTTGCTGGCAAAGCGCATGGGTTTGCCCGTGAAACGCTTTATCGCCGCCAACAACGCCAACGACGTGTTTGGGGAATACCTGCGTACCGCCGAATTTTCGCCGCGCCCCAGCATCCCCACCATTGCCAACGCGATGGATGTGGGCAATCCGAGCAACTTCGCCCGCATAATGGATTTATACCGCGGCAGCCATACCAGAATCACAGCGAACATTTCGGGCTACGCCTACACCGACGCCCAAATCCGCGAGGAGATGAAACGCACGTTCGATAAAACCAAATACCTCCTCGACCCGCATGGCGCCTGCGCCAGCCAAGCCTTGCGCGAATACTTTGAAACCGACTTCATGGCGAACGGCTTTTTTCTGGAAACGGCGCACCCTGCCAAATTTAAGGAAACGGTGGAAGCCGTGCTCGGCCGCTCCATCCCTATTCCCGGCAAGTTGCAAGCGTTCATGAACGGCATAAAACAAACTATCGGCATAAGCAACCGGTATGAGGACTTCAAAGCGTTTTTGTGGTAATAACGAATTTAAACGCAGAGACGCAGAGGCGCAGAGGAAAGATGTGAAAATGTGAAGATGTGGAGATGAACGGCGTTGCCGCGCTTGTCGCCACATTTTCACATTTTCACATCTTCACATCTCTTCGCTTGTCGCCAATCTTCACATCTCCACATTTCCATATCTTCACATCTCAAAAATTGTTTTCATCGTGCGAAACAGGTTGTTTATCGGCGCAGGTTGCATGTTAGCCGAATAACAGTTGCGCCGCGTCCTCCGGCAGGTTACTTTTGCATTTTGAATTATTTTTCTAACAGATGAAACACATGTGGCCGGTTATTTCCCTCTTTATGATTATTTATTGTTTGGCGAACGTCTATATCCTTTCGCGGGGATGGCAGTTGCTCGAAGCGGCAGGCGGCTACCGCTGGCTGTATGTGGCGGCAGGGGCGACGTGGGCGCTGCTGTTCCTTGCCGGCATGATACTGAAACGCTCTTTCGACAGCGCGGCGGCCGACCTGCTCTGGCGTGCCGGCTCGTGGTGGCTGGTCATTCTGTTATACACGTTGCTGGCGGCGCTCTGCTTCGATTTACTCCGGCTGGCATGGCAGGCGGGCAGCCAGAAATTAGTGGGGGTCGTGTTCCATTGCCCGTCTTTGAAATTGGGGCTGTTTGCGGCGTTCACACTGATTTTGGCGATTCTTGTGGGCACAGGCTACTACAACGGTACGCACGCCAAAGTGAAAACGCTGGACTGGGAACTTTCAAAAAATGTCCCGGGCGCGCAGGAACTGACCATTGTCGCCGTTAGCGACATGCATCTCGGGGCGGTTTATTCGACCCGCAGCCTGCGGCGTTGGGTAAGCCAAATCAACGCCCTGCAGCCCGATGTTGTGTTCCTGCTCGGCGACACGTTCGACGACAATCCGGCGCCGGTACTGCGGAAAAAGTTAGGTCTGCTGTTTGAACAAATCAACGCACCGCTGGGCGTCTATGCCGTAACAGGCAACCATGAACTGATGGGGCGGCCGAAAGTGGCGATGGACTATCTTGCGCAGCACGGCGTGCAACCGCTGGTAGATACGGCCGTGCTGGTCGCCCGCCGGTTTTATGTAGTGGGACGCTTAGACCGTTCGGCAAAAGAGCGGAAATCAATCGCCGAATTGACCGCCCCGCTCAATAAAGAATTACCGGTCATTCTGCTCGACCATCAACCCTACGAGTGGGACGCGGCGGCTGCCGCCGGCGTGGACATCGGTTTTTCGGGGCATACGCACCACGGGCAACTGTGGCCGATGAACCTGCTTACCCAAAGCATGTACGAACAGGATTGGGGCTACCTGCGAAAAGGCGCGACCCATTTCTATACCAGCTGCGGCATCGGCGCATGGGGACCGCCGGTGCGCATCGCCAGCCGTTCGGAAATCGTGCGGGTGCGCGTGCGGTTGTAAGAGGCGTGCATTTTGAACTTCTGCGGGAGGGTTGAACGCGAAAAATGAGAGGTGAAAATTTTTTGGAATTGATAAATATAAATTGATGTGTGTGTAGGATATAATCGGAAATAGGTATATTAAATCATCCACAGCTACATATTTTTACGATTTCCAATTTTGCTTGCGACTTTCTCATCGATTTTTTTCGGCTAAAATCTCATCAAATTTGCGATTGGTAAGTTTGCTTTGCATCCACGATATAAAGTCAAAAATAGCGAGTATTTGCCGTTCGTATTTGTTTTGCTTTATTTTTATGCTTTCTTTCTCTAATTGCCGGTGCATTTTTTCGCGCATTTTATGGTCATTCAACAAGGAATGATTTTGAATAAATTTGAATAACAATTTTTCGGTGATGTATGAATGTTTTTCGTAACGAATACTTCGTTTTATAGATTTTATTTCGTTTTCAAAAAAATCATAATTTTCTATTTCCGCCTGCAATACAAGATTTATCAGTCGCGCGTATCGGTAAGCAGGCAGCACATAAAATAATTTCCCCGAACTCATAATATTTTTCATGTGTTTGCGAGCGCTTTTTATATTTCCCTGCGCCAAATCAAGAATTGTTAAATTGATTAATAAATCAAGTTGAGTATCCAACCTTAACAGCGGCATATTTTTTAACAGGCTTTCGTCGTATCTTGAAATTAAATGGGCTGCCGCCGTGAAATTTCCTGTGTTGAACAAACACGTAAATTCATACAAAAAAATAAGAGCGCGAATGTTTAAAATAAAATCAACGGCGTAATTGCCCTGTTCGATTTTTTTGAGTTTGTTAATAAAAAACGGCATTTCTTTATACTGCGAAGCAATTTTCAAACTGTTCAGGATTCCTGTTATCGCCTGAAGATAATAAATAGGAGGATTTAATATCATGTGTTTATTTCCCTCAAACAAATCAATCAGCGTTTGATAAAAACGAATTGCCATTTTGTAATTTCCCGAATCAAGATAATAGGTCGATTGAAACAGCAAATGCAATTTTTGTGTTTCAAATCCATTGTATGAATTATTTGCAACAGCATTCAATTCGCTTAAAATTAAATCATTTAAACTGTCTTTTTGCTTTTCCGACCGGGCGTATCCTTTGTAAAAAAGCCGATGTTTGAGAATATCGTAAAGTTGCGAATGAAGATTTGCGCTTCGACTGTATTTCATTTCTTCCACAATTTTCATTTGCTTGCTAATCAGTTGCCGTTCGGTTATGTTTTTGAAATTTGTTGCGTTCATATATTTCAGTTCTATTCGCCGCGATAATAATATTAATGAATCCATTTCGTACATCGCCGCCATTTTTTTTGCTTTGTTCAGCGCTTCCATTGCATCGTCAAACAATGCGCGTTCGTACAAAATATCGGCTTCCGAAATCAGGGCAAATATCTTGGTTTGTATGTCCTGCTTGCGATGCAGGTATATCAGACAATCCATAATTGTATGATAAAGATGTTTTGCCGCCATATTAAAGCTTGCACTGTTATATTTTTCGCAAAACTGCGCATGAACGGTATTAACGGAATTTCTTGCTTCAATCAAATCAAATAAATACACATACTTTTTATCTCCCGTTTGGATGTTTGAAAATAGCCGGAAATACCGTTTTTCGGCTTTTGACAACGATTCTGTCAAAATCATCAGCGATGTTAATTTTTGCATAACCTGAATATTAAATTAAAAATTATGCAAAGAAAATAATATTATTTGAAATGACCAAAATACATCCTATATTTTATAATATAAATAATTTATTTAATGATATTTAAAGTTTAAAATAAAAATAAAATGGTAATTTGGGATTATATAAATTGGTTATTTTTGTCCTTTTTTGTAACATATATTTAAAATACTTTTGTCATAAAAAATAGTAATATTGTAAAACAGATTTAAAATTAATATCATATTTTATTCATAAAAAAATGTAAAATCACGAAATAAACAAAAACCCTAATTTATAAATTAAAATAAGTATGAAGACACCTGTAAAAAGAAAATTTGCTGTAATTTTATTTACAGCCGTTATGTTGACAAGTTCGGTTTGTATTGGTAATGCCCAAGAAAAACGAACTGTAAATGGTACGGTATTTGAGGCGGTATCAAATGCGCCTCTCCCGGGAAGTACTATTAATGTAAAAGGTACTAATTCTACTGCAATTTCCGATGCCGATGGGAATTTTTCTATTACGGCAGCACCCGGAGATGTGCTTGTGTTTTATTTTATGGGATATACAACGCAAGAGATTGTGTTGTCAAATCAATCCCGTATTGAAGTATTTATGGTAGAAGACGTGAAAAGGCTTGATGACGTAGTCGTCATTGGTTATGGAACGACTACTAAAAAAGAAGTTACTGGCTCGGTTTCTTCTCTTAGTAGTGATGATTTTAAAACCGGGAATATTACTGACCCTATTCAGTTGCTTCAGGGTCAGATTGCCGGATTGAATATCATTCGTCCGGATGGGGGAGATCCTAACGGTTCGTTTCAAATTCAACTGCGTGGCATTACTACCATGAGGGGAGGAACATCGCCTCTTATTGTTATAGATGGTGTTGTCGGTGGAGATTTGGCAAGTTTGAGTTCTCATGAAATTCAAACAATAGATGTTTTGAAAGATGGCTCTGCGGCTGCCATTTATGGTACGCGCGCTACGAATGGCGTCATTCTGGTAACTACCAAAAAGGCAGC
>JAISRS010000367.1 GCA_031273485.1 Prevotellaceae bacterium | reverse complement strand
GGAAGATACCCGCGAGGCGGTGGATATTCGGAAATTGAACAAAGAAATTTCGGAAATTGTGGCGCGGCAAACCGCGTTGCGAAAAGCAATAGATGAGATAGTAAATGATTTGGAAGGAGACAGTGATGAGTAACGAAATACAAAAGCATAGCGATTTTTTGATTTATCAGGACGATAATGGAATTGCAAATGTAACAGTAAGATTTGAAGGCGAAGATATTTGGCTTTTTCAACAACAGATAGCAATGCTGTTTGATACTACGCAACAAAACGTCAGTCAGCATATTAATGCAATAATAGACGAGGGTGAACTAAAAAAAGAGGCAACTCACAAGAATTTCTTGTTAGTTCGACAGGAAGGCAACCGGTCGGTAAAGAGGCAAATAGAACATTATAATCTTGACATGATTATTGCCGTTGGTTACCGTGTTAAATCACAGGTTGCAACCCGATTTCGTCAGTGGGCTACAGCCCGCCTGCACGAGTATATCCAAAAAGGATTTACAATGGACGACGAGCGACTGAAAGGTAATCGTAACCGTTATTTTCGCGAATTATTGCAGCGTATTCGCGACATACGTAGCAGCGAACGAAATTTGTATCAACAGGTTACGGATATTTTTGCCACAAGTATTGATTATGACCCGCGGGCGGACCAGACTAAAATGTTTTTTGCAACCGTGCAAAACAAACTTCATTTTGCAGCTCACAAACATACAGCGGCAGAATTGATTTTCGAGCGTGTCAATGCCCAAAAACCAATGGTTGGGATGACAAACTTTAAAGGAAATTACATTACGCAAGAAGATGTGCAGATTGCGAAAAACTATCTTACCGAACAGGAATTAAGTTATCTGAATTTACTTGTATCGCAATATTTAGATTTTGCCGAAATTCAAGCATTGGAACAAACGCCCATGAAAATGACGGAATGGATTACAAAACTTGATAATTTGATGGCTGTGTCGGGGCGTGAACTGTTGGCAGGTAAAGGCGCTGTTTCGCACGACCAAGCCAAAGAAAAAGCCATTCAAGAATTTAAAGAATATCGCCGTCAGGAGATGTTGCATTATGAAAGCGACTTTGACCGAGCCATAAAAGAATTAACTAATAAAGCAAAAGGAGAAACGGAACAATGAATAAAATAGACCAATTAATACAACAATATTGCCCCGAAGGTGTGCAATTTAAAACGTTGGGGGAGGTAATTGAAATTTATACAGGTACGCAATTCAACAAAAGCGATATGCAAGAAACGGGTGAATATCCGTGTATAAATGGCGGAATAGAAGCATCTGGCTATTCTGACAAATGGAACGAACCTGAAAAAACAATCACAATTTCGCAAGGAGGCGCTTCTGCAGGTTATGTGAATTGGATTCTAACCAAATTTTGGGCTGGTGCTCATTGCTATGTTATTCGTCCTATAACTGAAGAACTTGATAACCGTTACTTGTATTTCTTTTTGAAAAGCAAAGAGCAAAAGATTATGGAATCCAAACACGGTGCGGGCATTCCCGGGTTAAATCGAGATAAAATAAAAGCTCTTCAAATCCCCCTTCCGCCCATCGCCGTGCAGTGCGAAATCGTTTCTACATTGGATAAATTTACGGAATTGGAAGCAGAATTGGAAGCAGAGTTAGAGGCAAGAAAGAAGCAATACGAACACTATCGCTGTAAATTACTGTCTTTCAATGAACTGTGTGTGTGTGGGGGGGGGGGGGGGGGGCTATTAAATGGCTCACAATCAAAGAGATAGGAAAGGTTATGCGAGGAAAAAGATTGACAAAAACCGAACTTTCAGAAAATGAAAAATATCCTGTTTTTCATGGTGGATTAGAGCCGTTAGGATATTATGGAGAAAGTAACAGAAAGGCAAATACAGTTATGATAATCAATGTTGGGGCTTCTGCTGGCACAGTTGGATTTAGCAATATTGATTTTTGGTCGTCAGATGGTTGTTTTTGTATTGAACAATCAGATTTACTTAATAGTCGGTTTTTGTATTACTTATTAGTTTGTCAAGAAAAGTTGTTACGCTCAAGAGTTAGAAGGGCAGGTATTCCAACATTAGACAATTCTGTTGTTGAAAATCTCAAAATCCCCATTCCTCCCATAGAAGAGCAAAACCGCATTGTTTCGATATTGGACAAATTCGATGCACTGGTAAATGATATTTCGGCGGGTTTGCCTGCGGAAATCGCAGCACGGCGGAAGCAATATGAATATTACAGGAATAAGTTATTAACGTTTGACAAGTATGAGTAAAATTTCAATCCGATTTTTCGATGACCGTGAAGTCCGTGCGGTTTGGGACGAAGCCGATAATAAATGGTATTTTTCGGTTGTAGATATTGTTGCAATTTTAAGCGAAAGCGAAGATGCAAGAAACTATTGGTATGTTTTGAAAAACCGTCTTAAAAAAATAAACAGCGAAGTCCTTACAAATTGTAAGGGGTTGAAATTAACAGCGCCGGACGGCAAAAAACGTTTGAGCGACACACTTGACAGCGAGGGGATTATGCTGCTTGCCAAACAGTTTCCGGGTAACAGGGCCATGAAATTTCTCGATTGGTTTACCTACAGCGATAATAGCATTGACGGACAAAGCAAAAAAAAGGCCTATTCTTTTTTTGAAAATAATCTCGTGGAAGCAAAGGATATTGGCACAACAAAAAGTTTGCGGCAAATTCACGCCTATATTTTTGGCGGGCTTTACGATTTTGCCGGACAGATAAGGCA
>JAISRS010000364.1 GCA_031273485.1 Prevotellaceae bacterium | reverse complement strand
ATCATCTCCTACAGTTTCAATTCCCTGTGAATACGTTACTGTATCTTAAAAACACTTCAACGGGAAAACTCGGCAAATGGTTCGTAATAACCAAAGACGGAGAACAGGAATGGATGTGATCTTTTTATCCACGAATTATTTTTTAATCCACTTTTTTTAATCCACTTTTTTTATCCACGAATTACACGAATCACACGAATTTTTAATCCTGCGGATTTTTGCGAATTACACGAATTAAATCCTCTGTTCGGCGTAGCGGGACGCTACGCCGCAGCTAAAAGCAGGCTTCCAGCGGGTACTAAGGTCTTTAAAGACTTTAAAGACCTTAAAGACCTTAAAGACTTTAAAGACTTTAAAGACTTTAAAGACTTTAAAGACTTTAAAGACTTTAAAGTCCTTAAAAGTGAAAAACTGCCCTGTTTCAACATGTCCCGCTACGCCGAACGAAAGGAACGTAGTCATTTCCCTCCATTGCGCCTCAAAATAAGATTAAGTCCGCATAAAGTCAAAAGGCTATCTTTTTTACGGATAGCCTTTTTCAAAATATCAGGACGTGATTATTTTATTTATTTTAATGCTTTTACTATCGACTCAAATGCTTGAGGATTATTCACAGCAAGGTCGGCTAATACTTTTCTATTTAGCTCAATGTTATTTGCAGCTAATTTACATATAAACTGCGAGTAGGTCAATCCATATTGACGAACGGCAGCATTGATACGCTGTATCCACAACGACCGAAAATTTCTTTTCTTTGTTTTACGGTCGCGGTATGCGTATGTTAACCCTTTTTCGTATGTATTTTTTGCTACTGTCCACACATTGGAGCGAGCTAAAAAATATCCGCGGGTTTGTTTTAAAATTTTTTTTCTTCTTGCTCTTGAAGCAACTGAATTTACTGATCTTGGCATAATTACTTATTTTTTTTGATAGCCGGCGTTTTCCTGTTTCGGAAAATCTTTACTGCTCGGCTTTCGGGTTAAAAACTCAAAAACTCTGTATATATCATTACATTACTAATAATCTCTTAACGCGGGCTTCATCGGAATCCGAAATAACTCCGAAATAAGTCAGATTGCGTTTTTGTTTATTAGTTTTCTTTGTTAAGATATGCCTTTTATAGGCATGTTTACGTTTAATTTTTCCTGTTCCGGTAACGTCAAAGCGTTTTTTTGCTCCGGAGTTTGTTTTCATTTTGGGCATTTTCTTGAAATATTAAATTATCCTGATATTTATATTTTTATTTATTTTTTTTCTGTTTAGGAACGATGATTATCATCATTCGTTTACCTTCCAGTTTCGGCATAAATTCGATTTTACCAACATCTTCCAAATCGTTAGCCAAACGTAGAAGTAAAATTTCTCCCTGCTGGGAAAACAATATTGAACGTCCTTTGAAAAACACAAAGGCTTTAACTTTATCTCCGCTTTCGAGAAAATTGCGTGCATGTTTCAATTTAAACTGATAATCATGCTCATCGGTATTAGGTCCGAATCGGATTTCTTTCAATTCGATTCTAACCGCCTTATCTTTTATCTCTTTCTGCTTTTTCTTTTGTTGATACAGATATTTCTGAAAATCAACTATTCGACACACCGGCGGTTCGGCATTCGGCGATATTTCCACTAAATCCAAACTCTGAGATTCCGCCATACTCAAAGCTACGGAAATTGGAAACACTCCCGGCGTTTCCACATTTTCGCCTACGATGCGAACTTCTTTTGCAGTGATTTCCGTATTAATTTTCACCGCAGGTTCACTGATTCTCCTGTCTCCCGGTCTTGTGTAAATTCTCTTTACTCCATTAGGTCTTCTGAAAGGTGTTGCTATAATTTTATCCTCCTTGCTTTTAATTTAACAATAACACTACCAGACCGCAAAAGTAATAACATTTTTCTAAACTCAATTATTTTTCTCAAAAATAAAATGTATTTTATGAGGTAAAAATAAAATGTTGCTTATACAAATCATTATTCTACAGTCATCTATAATTTTAAATATATTGTAATATTATTGATTGAATTATTTTGATTTTTATCAAATTTTACTGTTTTTTTTCAATCCTAAGAATAATTTTCCGCTATTTTTCATGTATGTTTTTTCGTTTT
Organism: Prevotellaceae bacterium; assembly: GCA_031273485.1. Lineage (GTDB taxonomy): Bacteria > Bacteroidota > Bacteroidia > Bacteroidales > UBA932 > JAIRLF01. The sequence goes on along the minus strand of JAISRS010000364.1, from coordinate 10,388 downwards.
TTCATCGCATCAAACATCGAAAAACTGCCTGCACGAGGCAGTTTTTCTTTGCTTAATTAAAATTTAATATAGTAGAAATACATTATGATTTTATAGCTTTCACTCCCGGAAGTTCCAATCCTTCTATGTATTCGAGCAAAGCGCCTCCGCCCGTTGATACGTAGCTGACTTGATCCGCCAGATTAAATTTATTGATAGCGGCAACGGAATCTCCGCCGCCAACTAAGGAATATGCGCCTTTGGACGTGGCTTCAACAACGATTTTAGCTATTGCCAGCGTTCCGCCGGCGAAGGTATCCACTTCAAAAACTCCTACGGGACCGTTCCACAGAATAGTTTTTGATTTAACCAGAACTTCTCTCCAGCGTTCGATGCTTTTTGGTCCTGCGTCCAGACCCTGAGCGTCGTCGGCGATGGCGGAAATGTCCGATATTTTGGTGGTTACGTTGGCATTGCCTTTAAATACCTCATCATATTGGGTGGTGGTGATAACGTCAACAGGAAGATATATTTTTACATTTTTGGCTTCGGCTTCTTTCATTATATCTTTTGCCAGTTCAACGTCTTCGCAAATAGATTGCCCGATTTTGCCGCCGAGAGCTTTTACGAAAGTAAAACTCATGCCCCCGCCGATAATCAAATTGTCAATCTTATCCAGCAGGCTCTTTATGATAGTGATTTTGCTGGAAACTTTGGAACCTCCCAGAATAGCGGTAAACGGACTTTCGGGAGCGTCCAATATTTTGGAAATTGCGCTCAGCTCGCCGTTCATGATATAGCCGAACAGTTTGTCGTTGGGGAAATTGTCGGCAATCAGGGCGGTGGAAGCGTGCTCCCGATGAGCTGTGCCGAACGCATCGTTTACATAGCAATCGGCGTAGCTTGCCAATTTATTGACAAACTCTTTCTGTTTGATTTTCAAGTCTCGCTTTGCATTTGCTTTTTTTTCTTCGGTTGCCGTGTCGGGTAAACGTAGTTTTCCTTCTTCTTCGGCATAGAAACGAAGATTTTCCAAGAGAAGAAACTCGCCCGGTTTGAGATTCTTTGCTGATTCGGCGGCTTCTTCGCCAATGCAGTCGGGGGCGAAGAGAATTTTTTTGCCGATTAATTTCTCTAATGTCGGGATGATGTGTTTCAGCGAGAATTTCTCATTAACTCCTTTGGGGCGACCCAAATGGCTCATTGCAATTATCGAGCCTCCGCCCGACAGAATTTTGTTGATTGTTGGTATCGCGGCTCTTATTCGGGTATCGTCCGTCACCTCAAAATTCTCATTTAAAGGTACGTTGAAGTCGAAACGAATAATTGCGCGTTTCCCATTAAAATCGTAAGTATCAATTGATAGCATAATATATATTTAATTTTAAAATTTAATTATTACTTAAAAAAAACGCACAAAGTTAATTGTTTTATTTTAATGTTATATATCCTGTGGATATTTTTTGAGTTCCTATCATTACCGACGGGCGTATCCGCACTGATATTTTGGATGAACTTTTGCCGGTATTCAGCAGATGATTAACGAAATTCAGTATGTTATCCTTCGATTCGTTTTTAAATAACTGCAATACGTCTGTTTGGATTGTGAGCGGGATATTTGATTGCCCGCCGTTAGGCGGAACGGTAACTGCGTGATTCAAAGTTCCCGACAGAACATTTGACGCGTCCATGTCGATTGCCCAGTCTAATCCGGCAATTTTTGCCGCCGTTGAGTTGGGGTTGGTTGTTTTGATGTTTACCGTGACGCTCAGAGGCAAACTCCCCGACATCAGTCCTGTGGTAAGTTTGAGCAGGGATGAGGCGCTTAATTTTGTGATGTCGGTAACATCTTTCAGGCTGATGCCGGCGACAGCAGGGTCGCTGATTCCGGAAAATTCGTATTTGCAGTTCACAAACGACGCCACGCCGCTTAGCACGTCGCACGACATCAATGTTAAACAGGCAAATATTGTTATCACAATCTTCGATTGCATCCCGGATAACAGCGAAAAATATCTGCCGAGCCGGAGATTAAAACATGATATATCTATATGTTTCATAATTTAATTGTTTTTTAATTAATTATTAATGTTAAATACTTATTTTTATCTTTATAACTTTTCCCTTATGAAATATCCTGTGTTCATTTGATTTATCTAAATACAAGGTTGAAAAATATTTCATAATTTTATGGGGTCAAAGGTAGATAAAAAATTATCAAAACCTATTAGGAAACTTCTAAAAACCGCTTTTTTCGGCGTTCAATGTTAATTTTATTGATTTTTAAATCCTCATTTACAATCGGTAAACTCCGGTTAAAAATCTTGTCCGCCCTGAAAAATCAGGTTTTTAGAGGCTTTCTATTATTTGTTACAGGATGAAACCTCGAAAACCTTGATTTTTTCGAGGTTCAACCTCATTTTTAACTGCTCATTCCCAATGTTAAACCGGTGTGTTGCGCCGTATTAACCTCGTTTAATAGGAGCCTTGACCTTCGGGGTGTTTTATAAATCCCACTTTTATCAGCAAATTGGCAAAATTGCGCATATCTCCGGTGGCAATTACTAATCCCACATTGCTTTTTTGAGCGTGTTCGTAAAAAGTAAACTGTGGTACGTAATTGAACGGAATATCCGGCAATATTTTTTTATAGTCGTCGAAGACGGGCTGCATGGAGCCGTCGGGAGGCGTCATGACGCTGGCTTCCTCGATGGGTACCGTTTCTTTCAAAACCTCCAGCACGGTAGAGACTGTTAATAATCCCTGCGCAAGATTTAAATATACTTTTTCGGCGGCAGGGGGCGTGGCTGTGATATGCGGATAACCTCCGTCCGAAAGGAGTATCCATGAGCCGTGTCCTAATTTCCCCAGTGTTCCTAATATCTGGGGATGAATACATTTTGTGTATAACATATTTATTTTATTGTTTTATGATTTCCAACTAATTCTTTTTCGATTTGTTCCAGTGTTTTATTTTTTGTTTCGGGCAGTATGAAATACAGGATGATGAATCCTGCCAGACAGATAACGCCGTAGAGCCAGAAATTGTTTGCCCATCCTATGCTTTCCTTTATTGACGGGAAGGTGTAGGTCAGGGAGAAGTTGCCTATCCACAACACCAACGCCGACAGCGACATGGCTGCGCCGCGCACTCGGTTGGGAAATATCTCCGAAAGGATTACCCACACGATGGGAGCCAGGGTGAGCTGATATGCCATGACGTTCAGCAGGACGAATATCACTATGGGTAAACCGCTGATATTTTGATGAAACAGGAATCCTATTATTCCGTATATGACGGTCATGGAAGCGGCGCCGAACAGCATGAGCCGTTTGCGTCCCACGCGGTCGATCATCAGGATTGTGGCTACCACCGACAGCATGGCTATGCCGCCGATTATGACTATGTTAAACATCATGTCGTTGACGCCGTATCCAGCTTCTTTAAATATGTCGGCGGCGTAGTAGAACGTTACATTCATGCCGCACCACTGCTGAAACATGGCGACGAAGAATCCCAAGCCCAATATTTTGAGCATTTTGGGTTGCAGAAGGGCTTTGAAATCCATTCCGGGGTCTTCGCGGGCTACGGTTTCCTCTATTTCTTTCAATTCGGCGGCGGCGTAGGCTTCTCCGCCGATTTTTATCAGGGTTTCTTTGGCTTTTTGACTTTGTTTGTTTTTTACTAACCAGCGCACGCTTTCGGGGACGACTACCATCATCACTAAAAAGATAACTGCCGGTATGGCAACGGCTCCGAACATCCATCTCCAGCCGGTTTGAACGTTCCACTGGTTGATAAATTCAACGGATTCGGGTGCGACGCCGGTATCGTTGGCGGCGGCTATCGACCAGTTTACGGTTTGACATATCAGCATCCCGACGTTGATTAGCAGTTGATTGATTGAAACAAATTTGCCTCGGATGTGCGGCGGAGCCATTTCCGAAATATACACCGGTGACAGGTTTAGGGTTGCGCCTATCGACAGCCCGCCTACGATGCGCCAGATGTTGTACCAGAAGAATGTGTCGCAGAATGCCAAGCCTATTGCCGAGATGAAGAATATCAGTCCGGCGGCGGCGAGGAGCCATTTTCTGCCCCAGCGTTCGGTGGTGAGAAAACAGACGAAGGCGCCTATCATGCAGCCTATCATTGCCGAACTTGTGCCCCAACCCTGTTGCACGGGGTCGCTGTCTATGCCGAAGAACGGTTCGTAGAACGGTTTGGCGCCTCCTACCACTACCCAATCGTAGCCGAAAAGGAAGCCGCCCATGGCGGCGGCTATGGTTAAAAACCAGATATAGCCATAATTGTATGAAGTTTTACTCATGTCTTATAGTTTAATATTTATTTAATGTTTTAGTTTTCGAGATTTAGATGAAGTCCGTTTTCGGCGGCTGCCTCGCAGAGTTCAATGATTTGCTGACAGAGGATTGCGTCGTCGATGTTCGACAGAGGTTTTTCGTCTTTACCCAGCACGTTTTCAACGAAATGAATTGCTGTATTCCGTATCGATTCCGGGTAGCAGTAATATGTTTGCGAATGTGCGCCGTTGGGCGAATTTATCACCCAGTCGCGATAGCTGTATCGGGCGCTGCCTTTGGTTCCCATCACTTTAATGAGGCAGGTCCAGGGGTCGCCGGAGTGGTCGTCGGCGGTGAAGGCGGCGCACAGGTGGCTCAACGCGTCGTTTTCCATTTTCATGATTGCCATTGCCACGTTTTCCTGTGGGGCGATTGTGCCGTTGATTGTGCTTTTGATGCACGACAGCGATTTCGGCTTGCCGGCGAGGTACAACATGGTGTAAACGTGATGCGTCATGATTTGATGTATCACGCCCGGGTACTTTGCCCGCACTTCTTCGGCATGATGGATGTTATACATCATATAAAACTGTGTGAGTTCGCCCAAATCTCCGTTAAGGATCATATCATGAAGGCGTTTCACCCCCGGTTCGTAGATGTAGTTATGCACGGGCATAAACTTTACGCCGGCGGTGTCGATTACTTCTTTCAGTTTTTTGAGTTCGTCGAGGGTTTCGGTCACAGGTTTTTCCACCAGGATATGTTTCCCTGCCAGAGCCGCTTGCACTGCATAATGGAAATGAGTTTCCACGTTGGTGAGTATAAACACAGCGTCTATCTCAGGGTCTTTCAGCAAGTCTTCCACTGTGTTATACGTCAGGCATCCGTACTTGGCGGCTTTTTCTTCGCCCCGTGACGCCGTTCTGTTCCACAGTCCTTTAAGTTCCACTCCGGGAAGTTTCCGGAGCGCTTCGGCGTGCAGGTTTGCAATGTCTCCTGCTCCGATGAATCCTACTTTGATTGTCTTTTTCATTATTATGAGTTGTTTATAGAGTTATACATTTTCTTAACAGTTTAATCAACTGCTCCCTGGTTGGTTTCCCTTTCGGGGGATGCCTTATATATGTCTGGGGATCAGGTTAATTTTCCACGTTTTGCTATTTCATAAAATTTCATTAATGATTTTTTTACTCCCTGTTCGATGTCTGTTAGCGGGCAGTTGGGGAAGGCGTTTTCGATTTTGTTGTGACACAGATCGTGGCTGAACATGTTGGGATTGGCGTCGTTGGCGATGGAAATGTCCACCGATTTTTCCATGCCCGCTTCTTTTGCCTGTTTTCGGATGATGTCCAAAAATTCCGACACTTCTATTGTCCGTCCTTTGATGTTAAATTCTCCGTAGCCCGCGAATCCGTCTAAGGCGGCGGCGGCGAAATGTTCGCCTACATCTTCCACATAGTGATAGTTTTCACGTCCTTTGTAGGGCATCTCGAAGGGTATGATTCTGCCTTCAACGTATCCCTGCACAATGGATTTTATGGCGCTTGTGGGCGCGGAGGTCATTCCTTTGTCGCGTCCCGGTCCGTAGGTGGTATTAAGTCGCAGGCACACCGTCGGGATTCCGGTGTTGCTGTGAAACAGGCGTGCCAGATGTTCGCCGGCGAGCTTCCAGATGCCATAATGATTTGGCGGCGCAAGCCTTACTTCTTCTTTTATCACCGCTTCGGGATATTCGTCCCGCCTTCCATATACAGCGCCGGAGCTTGCGAATACAAATCGCTTGAGGTGTGGCAGTTGTGCGGCGACATCCAATAGCGTCATCGTACCTCCAACGTTTATTTCCATTCCCTTGTGATGATATGCGGAGCAATCCGGGCTTTGAAATCCGCCGAGGTGAATTATGTGGGTGGGAGAAATCGCAGGAACAAGTTCTTCGACACGTCCGTAGTCCGAAACATCCAGAGTTACAAACTCCACGCGAGGGTCGATACTCTCGCCCAGCCACAATTTCACAGGCTCAACATTGCCGGAGCGCGTAGCTACTGTGATTTTTTCCGTTTCCGGATATTTCAACAGCTTGAAAATGGTGACGGAACCTATGCATCCCGTTCCGCCGGTGATTAATATTTTTGACATATTCCTTTTTGTTAATCTCTGGTATAGAATACATCAACGATTTCAACAGGCTAACCGACCCTTTTTCTCCTTCCATGCGGCAAGACCGGTCTTAATCGTTGATGATATTCAAGGGAACTGCTAAAAACTGCTTTTCAGGCGTTTGACTTCGACTTTTAAATCTTCATTTACTATATGTAAATTTCGGTTCAGGAATCTTCTCTGCCTCGAAAAGCCAAGTTTTTAGATGTTCTCCCTGCTGATTCAATTCATTTTTACCACTGCCTTAGTTGTTTTAGCCTGTATGGAATCGGCGAAAGCCTCGTTGATATGCTCAAAATCATACAGATTGATGTAATGCGAGGCGGGAAATATTCCCTGAACCAGCAGTTTTTGAGCTATCATGAAGTGTTCCTTGTGCGAACCCATCACGCCTTTAATGTTTAATGACTGTCGGGTGACGTGGGTGGCGTCGAGTTCGACCTTTCCGGGATAAGTCGCTATGAGGCAGACATCATGTTCGGGTTTCACTGCGAGCATTGCTTCCGCCAAAACTTGCGGAATACCTGAACATTCTATCAAAAGATCGACCTTTCCCTTTGAGCCGAACAGCATTCCCTGCTGGTCGCGGATGCCTTCGTGCAATAATGCCGTCAGTGGTTTCTGTTCCGATACCACAACGGTGGTGATTCCTCTATCGGCAGCGGCTTTCAGCCTCACGTTACGGTCTTGTTCTATGCCTGTTATGACTACTCTTGCGCCCGACGCCGCGGCAAGTTCCGCAGCCATCAAGCCCATGATTCCGCAGCCGGTAACAAGCACGTCCATTCCGGGTTTTATGTTGCATTTGCTGTAAAGAGCGTTCACAACTACCGACAACGGCTCTACGATTGCTCCAAATTCAGGCGTAAGCCCCTCTGTGAACGGCACCACTCTGTCCGATTCCAGTATCATCCTTTGACCAAAAGCTCCGTTGCCATGGTATCCCAGAATGATTTTGTCGGGACACAGGTTCCATTTGCCGCTTCTGCAGGCTGCACAGTCCTCTTTACGGCATCCGAGCTGGGCTACGGGGTTGAACAAATCGCCTACTTTAAGCGACCCGTGATTTCCCGGACCAAGTTCCAGCACTCTTGCGCTGCACTCGTGACCGATTATTTTGGGACGCTCAATCCAGTCGAAATTCGGTTTGCCCAGCGTTGCGCTGACATCCGACCCGCAGACAGCCGTGTACAGGGTTTCTGCAAGTATTTCGCCTTCTTTCAATTCGCCCATCTCCATTTCAACCACGGAGGTATTGCGTAAAACAGCCTCCGGCTCGCCGGGGTGAAACCTTTCCGAGCCGTTAAGGCTGAATCCTCTAACTGTTTTTTTATTCATTGTTATTTATCAGATATAAAATCCTTCATACTTTATTCAACATGCACAATATTAAAGGTCGAAATCTTCTTTCCTGTGTAAGAACCCTTACCTTTGATTATTACGGTTGCGGTTCCTGCATTAATATTGTTTTCAAAAACAAGTTTATAATCCTTGTCTTCAACCAATTTATTCATTTTTTGTTTGACTTTATCAAAGAAAAATACTTCAACCAGCGGAGTAACATGCGTTCCGGTGTAAGCCTGTGCGGCGATTTCGGTGATATTGCTGTCGGCAAGATTTTTGGCGATGGCTTTATTATGTGCCTCCTGCTGTTTAATAAGCGTCTTGTAGTGAGCAATGTGCTTGTTAAGTTCGCTGATAAAAGGAATATACTTCCCCGTTGTGTCTAAAAATTCCAAAGCTGTAACCTTTGTAACAACCCCGTTAAAAGCGTGATCCACCTCCGGACGGATTTTCTTCATACTGATATCCGGGCGACCCGTTTGTTCGACGTATCGCTTTTCAACCAGAATTTTGAATGTTTGATTATCCGTAGCCATCTTATCTACTCTTTCTTTGGCTTCTATAATATCCACATCCACGGCATAATTACCGCGCGACTCAATAACAATATTGTCTATGTCGGCAGTTTCACCGTCATAGCCTTTAATTGTCACATTGCCATACGGCTGCAACATGTTCCAGATACGTTGTGCAGCGTCAGCCTTTGCAGGATCAAAGTAGTTCAAATACGATTTCACGTATTGAACCAGACCCAAAAAGCTCACGTCACGCGCTGCATCCGTTTCCTTAATCTTTTCTGTGTAGTTGCTCTTTGTTTTAGGCGACGCACACTTCTTTTCCTCAGCGTATTTTGTCTCTAAAACCGCAAATTCCACTGTAATACCCAGCGCCTCGGCGCCAAACTTCTTGATGAGGTTTATGATTTCTTCAAAAAACTCCAAATGCTCACTGTTCTTTAACCTCATGAGCGCAATTAATAAGATATTTATCATCTTGTTTCAGTTTAAAAAATTTAACATAAAAAAAATTACTGTCTATTTCATTAATATATTGAATTAAAAATTTTTTACGCCTGCCATAAATCCCTGAAGATTTATTTAATCATACATCAATTCCTGCTGTTTCTCACTGTTTTCCGTAACTTAATATTACAGGAAACTCATAAAAACTGTTTTTTCTGCGTTCTACTTCATTTTTTAAATCCTCATTTACAACAGGTAAACTCCGGTTACAAAATCTTGTTTGCCTTAACAAATCAAGTTTTTAGGAGTTTCCCTGTATAAACGCTGTTTCATAAATATTATTTCATATAAAAATAATATCAAAACCATAAAAAATTACGTCCAGTTCCGTTTCTCAATATTCAACGCCCTGCATATAATATCCAAGGTTTGAATATCTAACATGTCTTCAGCCCGTTTGTCTATCAAAGATTCAATGAACGAAAACAGTTTTTCTCTGTCATCTTCCGCAGATTTCCGATCAAAATCTTTTTCATCCAAGTTTAGTTCCTCGACGCTGCGAACCAACTCGTTTTTATCCGATTCTTCATCATCTGTTCCATAAACAATCATCCTTTCAGCCGTAATTTGATAACCGCGACCCTTGCCCGGTATCCTGTCATCACGGACTTCACCATCATCGTCCCCATACGGTATCTCTCTGTCCCAGACTACACGAGCAACGCCTCTGTACCGTATCTCTCCATCCAGGATTTCATCATCATCGTCATCATCCGATATCTCGTCGTCACTGATTTCATCATACGCGCCTTTATACGATATTTTTTCATCAAATGTTTCATCAAATGCGTCTTTATACGATTTTTTTTCATCAAATGTTTCATTATAAGCGCCTTTATACGATATTTTTTCATCCGATGTTTCATCATACATGCCTTTGTACGATATTTTTTCATCAAATGTTTCATTATCGCTTCCAATAAAAAAATTATTTTCCTCGAATATTCTGCAAATATCCTCAATATCAACACCTGACTTTTCGGACATTTCATGCAAATTTCTCTGAATAGAATTAATCTTTTGAAATATTTTATTGATCTTTTGCTGATCAGGTTCTGTTAATTCATCGCCATCATTTAAACGTTGCATGTGGTAAATCAAATCTTCAAAACTTTCATCGAAATTCCCTCCTAAAGATTTTAATTCATCGAATCTTTCATCAAAACTATCTTGAACAGACTTCGGTTTGCCCAATTGTTCATCAACACTACCCTGATCCGACTTCGGTTTGCCCAATTGTTCATCAACACTACCATGATCCGAGTTTGGTTTGCCCAATTGTTCATCAACACTACCCTGATCCGAGTTTGGTTTGCCCAATTGTTCATCAACACTACCATGATCCGACTTTGGTTTGCCCAATTGTTCATCAACAATACCATGATTCGACTTTGGTTTGCCCAATTGTTCATCAACACTACCATGATCCGACTCCCCGTTATTAAAGAATGTATCAGAAACGTGTTGAAGAATAGTAAGTTTAGAGAAGATTAGATGTAAAATTTCGCTTATTTCGAATAATGCATCATATATTTCATAATTAATATGCTCAATAGCAACATAGTTGCGATAGAGTTGAAC
>JAISRS010000357.1 GCA_031273485.1 Prevotellaceae bacterium | reverse complement strand
AATTACACGAATTTTAATCCTGCGGATTTTTGCGAAATTACACGATTTTTTTCTAACCGGTATAACAAGGGGATTCATCCCCTTGTTAAACGAATTTCCTCTGCGAAGGCAAAATCCTGTAATCATAATTCATAATTCATAATTCATAATTCTTTTTGCCCCGGCTGTTCCCCCCTTTGGGGGGGGTAGGGGGGGCTATTCATAATTATCTACGTTCACGCTAATTTTTCCAAAACATCTCTTGTTTTTGCGATGTCTTCGTCGGAGAGTTGGAAATTCTTCATTGTGCCGGAAATGAACTGGTCGTAAGCCGTCATGTCGATTAATCCATGTCCTGATAAATTGAAGAGGATGGTTTTTTTAGTTCCTTCTTCTTTTGCAATTTTAGCTTCGCGTATGGCAGAAGCAATGGCATGTGTCGATTCCGGCGCCGGAATGATGCCTTCGGTGTTTGCAAAGAGCACTCCTGCTTCAAATGTTTCTAACTGCGGAATATCCTGTACTTCAATCAATCCATCCTTGTGCAGCTGACTAACGATAGTTCCTGCGCCGTGATATCTCAGTCCTCCGGCGTGGATATCGGCAGGTTGAAAATCGTGTCCGAGCGTGTACATTGGGAGCAAAGGGGTTAATCCCACCGTGTCGCCGAAATCGTATTCAAATACGCCTTTGGTTAATTTGGGGCAACTTGCCGGTTCTGCGGCAATAACGCGTATTTTTTTACCTTCGGTCAATTGATGCCTCAAAAAGGGGAAACTGATTCCCGAAAAATTGGAACCGCCTCCGAAACACCCGATAACAATGTCGGGATATTCTCCTGCTATTTCCATTTGTTTTTCGCTTTCGAGTCCTATCACAGTTTGATGTAACACAACATGATTCAGCACACTGCCCAGCGTGTAACGGGTCGAATCGTCCTGTACCGATTTTTCCACAGCTTCGGATATCGCAATACCTAAACTTCCGGAATTATCGGGGTCTTTTGCCAAAATGCTTCGTCCCGCATTTGTGGTATTGCTTGGCGAAGCAAACACCGTAGCTCCCCAGGTCTGCATCATTATTCTGCGATACGGTTTTTGTTCATAGCTAACTTTCACCATATAAACATCAAGTCCTAATCCGAAGATGCTTGCGGCGAAACTTAGCGCCGCTCCCCATTGACCTGCTCCTGTTTCTGTGGTCAGTCGCTTTATTCCCTGCGCTTTATTGTAATATGCCTGCGGAATAGCCGAATTGAGCTTGTGTGAACCTACAGGACTAACTCCTTCATTTTTAAAATATATATGAGCGGGAGTGTCTAAGGCTTTTTCCAAACCTGTTGCTCTCACAAGAGGAGTTGGACGCCATATTTTGTACAAATTTCGCACTTCTTCAGGGATTTCTATCCACCTTTCCCGGGACAGTTCCTGATTTATAAGTTCCTTTGCAAAAATAGGCTCCAAATCCGACGGATTCAGAACTTGCTTTGTTGCGGGATGCAAGGGTGGAAGCGGTTTCGTTTCCATGTCCGATACAATGTTATACCATGCTTTTGGTATATCATTTTCGTCTAAAATAATTTTTTTTCTCATCACTTTGAATTTTTAATTTATATTTATTTTTATAAAATTTCCGGTTTAAAAATCAAAAAGCCCGTCGTGAGAACGACAGGCTTTGATTACTAACAACGCTTTATCTCTCACGCTTTAAATCGCCGAGAGCACCACCAATATCTGTTATGCAAAATTATATTCAGCATTATTTTCATTTTTAACGGCGCAAAGGTATAAAAATAATTATACGTGCAAATTTTTTTTTATATTATTTGATATAAATTCAACCATAAGTATAACCGGATTCTCGATAACATGAGTAAATAAAGCATAAAAATCAAACAGTTACAATGTGTAAAATATATTTTGACTGCGTGTAAAAAAAAATGTTGCCGAAGTCTAAAATCATATATAATTTCAGAACACCTGACATCTGAAAACATAAAAATATCGCATTTTCCGGTCACCGGATTTTTCTTTATCCGAGAATTACACGAATTTTATCCGAGAATTACACGAATTAAAAAATCCGAAGGATTTTTTTGCTTTGCGTTGTTTATCGTTCATAAGGGTGTATTTCAAATTGTCGCATGTATGTAAGATGAGTACAAGTCCAGCATGGACGACATTTTTCGATACATATCTCCGGCGCAATCATCTTATAAAACGATTTTTAATGAAAATTATTTGCATATCCTGTCGAAATACGCTACTTTTGTGCCGTTATGTAAATTTTAAAATGTAAAGTATGAAACGTGTTTTCACAGTTTCAGAACTACTTGACGTTCTTTACAAAAATGGTTGGCAGTTGCACTCACAGAAAGGAAGTCACCGACAGTTTACTCACCCTCTCAAACGAGGGCGCGTAACTGTCCCCGGCAAACTTTCCGCAACAGTGCACCCTAAAACACTCAAAAGCATTCTGAAACAGGCAGGTTTACCAACCGAGCCACTTTAAAGAGCTTTTCTCTTTTGGAGAGAGAAAAGTTCTTTAAAAGATTACTTAAGAGTTCCTCTAAAAACTTGATTTTTCGAGGCAGACAAGATTTTAAACCGAAGTTTGTCCATTGTAAATGAGGATTAAAAATTGATAAAATTGGAATTGAACGCCGAAAAAGTAGTTTTAGAGGTACCCTCAATATCTTACTTGAGAGGAGGGGGGAAACTTGTCCCCACCCTCAAGTAAAATCAACACTTGACTGTTAAACAATTAACAATTTAGAATATTATTGAAGTTAGAAATTTAAATAAAAATAGAGAAACATGAAATTAAATGTCTTTGTCGAAAAGCCCCTCACCGACGGAAAACCCGCCACGAACCTCTCCGCATATATCGCGGAAGTACAGGGATTTATAACTGTTGCTCCCAACGTGCGAACACTGCAACGCAAAATAAAGGATGCCCTCGAATTTCACGCCGACGGAATGGCGGAAGACGGCTTCCAAGACCCCTGGATTATTGACCGAAACTGGGAATTTATCTACCATTACGACCTCGGCGCCCTGCTTGACTTGTATCAAGGAGTTTTCAACCGTACAAACCTCGCACGAGTAACAGGACTGCACGAGTCCATTATCAAACAATATATTGCAGGAACAAAAACTCCGTCAAAAAAACAACTCTTACGCATTCAGAATAATTTGCATAGCTTTGCAGCCGGTTTGTCCGAAATCCATATTCTGTGACAATATCTGTCACTCATTTTTTATTGATTTTTCTCTTGTCGTATGCGATGTTTGCAATTTTGCCGTCTTGTCGTTTAAAGTCGGCATCCCTCTTTTTGCCGTAAAAACAGGGACGTCCCAGATGTTCGCTTTCTTCCGCGTCATCGGTACCGGCAAGGATTTCGCCGCACAATTCAATGGCTTCGTCTATGATGACGCCGAGGACGGGTCGCAGAGCGTGTCCACCCCACATAACATCGAAAAAAGGTTGAAAAAGTTTGAACCGCTCCAGACTTTCCCTGTATTCTTCAATTGAAGTTGAATGGGAAAGGAACAGCAGGGTGTTGGAATTGCAGGCATCCCCCGAAAAAACAATCCTGTTATCCCTGTCCAACAGAACAATGCTGCCGCAGGTGTGACCGGGAACGGTTATAACTTCGATATTTCTGTCGCCCAGCTCAAAAACAAAGCCGTCGTAAACGGGTAAGGTTTTCATTGGCTTGGCAACGGTAAAATCACTTTCCATGAGGACAATGTTCTTTCCGGATTTCCTTATGCCGTTTTTAACATATTCTACCCGCAGTTTTTCCGGTTCATAGATCAGGAAAATGTCGTTCGGATGGATATAACATTCGTCAAAGTCGAAATTACCACCCGTGTGATCCGCATGACCGTGAGTATTCACCACAGTAATCGGCAAATCCGTCAGTTCCCGACAAAATGCCCGTAAATTCCCCACTCCGAGAAGCGTATCAATCAGTAGAGCTTTTGTTTTTCCTTCCACAAGATAGCACAACTCATTCCCCAGACCGATTATAGCTGTGGTCTGCGGAGCGATTTCTACGGCGGTAAAAAATTTTGAATCCATATTTAAGGTTGTTTTATGAAATTAACGGCGCAAAGGTATTATCTTTTTTTTCAATAAGAAATAAGATTGTTCTAAAGGCTAAATCTTTTTTTGAGGCGCTATGGGGGGAGTTCCCTTCGTTCGGCGTAGCCGTCATTGCGAGGCGTAAGCCGAAGCAATCCAGAAAAATAAAGCGTAAAATAAGTCTGTTTCCGGATTGCTACCGACTTGTGCCGTCGTAATGACGGCTACGCCGTACTTTTCTGGATTGCTTCGGCTTACGCCTCGCAATGATGTTACGCCGAACAGAGGGAACATAGTCGTCATCTCCATCCATAGCACCTCAAAAAAAGATTTAGCCCAAAAAAAAGATTTCAACAATTCGTGTTTTTTGTCTAAGTTTGTAACTATAAATTCTCTGTTATTTGGTGGAGATTTCTTGATATATAGTAAATTAGTTATTCGTAAATAAATTATACATGACAAAAAATAAGTTATACATGACAAAAAATCATTCGGGTTTTAAAAAATATTTTCGATTTTCCGTTCTTAACAGTTTATCGGTATATGTATTGAGTTTGTTGATATTGCAGTTGTTTGCCTCGTGCGGAAACAAAGCGGTGATAGCCGGAAATGTCGCAAACGGAGAAAACGAATTGTTGGAACTGGCTCTAAACGTGGAACCTAAAAGAGTTATAGATACGGTGCGTCTGAAATCCGCAGGAAATTTTTCTTTTAAATATGATTTCAAAAAAAATACCGCCCCTGTGTTTCTGACATTATCGGCGGCGAACAAGTCGTTAGCCTCGCTTTTGGTTGTGTCGGGCGAGAAGGTGAGGGTCGAAACCGACCTGAACAAACCGGCAGAATACAAGGTCAGCGGTTCGGAAGGATCGCAATTGCTAAAAGAACTTAACGATAATATGTTGAAAGTAACCATATCCGTCGATTCGCTTGTGAATCTGCTGGAAAAATCGCAAAATACTCCCGAATACGAAGAATTATCCCAAAAAACAAATAAAGAGGTAGCTGCTTTGTTCACAAAATATAAACGGGAATTAATCAGGTTTATTGTGAAAAACAATAAATCCTACGCCGCATATACGGCTATTTATCAGACTTTACCAAGCGGAATAGGCGTTTTCGGTAAAGAACAGGACGCTTTATATTTTAAACTCTTAGCCGATTCGCTGGAAACAAAATATCCCCGTTCGCCATACGTATATAAATTGCGCGATGACTATAAAAAACTGATTTCGACAACTTCGATGCAAAAATTGCTGGAAACAGCCGAAGCAACCTCAATCCCTGAAATTAAACTGCCCGATGTTACGGGGAGAGATGTGTCGCTGACCGCTCTGAAAGGCAAACTTGTGCTGTTGGATTTTTGGTCGTCGAAGGAACGCGTCACAGGAATGAACAATATCGAACTGCTGCCGATATACGAAAAATATCACCCCGAAGGGTTTGAAATTTATCAAGTATCACTGGATGAGAATCGGGAAAGTTGGCTACAGGCTATCAATACTCAAAAACTGCCGTGGATCAATGTCTGCGATTTTAAGGGAGTGAAAACCTATCCTCTGCAACTTTATAATATCACCAAATTACCTGCAAATTACCTGATAAGCAAGGATGGAGAAATTATAGGAAAGGATTTGTTCGGAGAAAAACTTGACGAAAAAATAAAAGAATCCTTAAAATAAAAACCATACGGGAAGTTATGATACCGACGGGGTTGAACACGATATACAGAAAATTAAGTTAAACAGTTTTTTATTAAATTAATGTCAAAAAAAGAAGAAAGCAAAGTAAGCGAAACTCCTCTGATGAAACAATATTTCGGAGTGAAGGCAAAACATCCGGATGCGTTACTGCTTTTCCGCGTTGGCGATTTTTATGAAACCTACGGAAAGGATGCTGTGATATCCAGCGAAATACTTGGAATAGTGCTTACAAAGCGTTCGAACGGAACGGGACCGAATATAGAATTAGCCGGATTTCCTTATCATGCCTTAGATACGTATCTTCCTAAACTTGTGAGAGCCGGACAGCGCATCGCTATATGCGAACAGCTGGAAGACCCGAAATTTGCAAAAACTATTGTTAAACGGGGTATCACCGAATTGGTTACGCCGGGAGTATCGCTCAACAATAATGTGCTGGAACATAAGGAAAACAATTTTCTTGCCTGTGTACATATCGACAAAATTTCCATAGGCGTAGCTTTTCTCGACATATCAACAGGAGAGTTTTATGTTGCGGAAGGTCAGGCAAATTATATTGATAAACTGCTCAATAATTTCATGCCTAAGGAAATCCTTTTTCAAAAAGGTAAAGACGCCCTTTTTCACGAATATTTCGGTCATAAACACTACACCTACAAGATGGATGAGTGGATTTTTGTTGCGGATTCGTCAAAAGAAAAACTCCTGCAACAATTCCAAACCACTTCCCTGAAAGGCTTCGGAATAGACGGCATGACAAACGGACAAATCGCGGCAGGGGCAATACTGTATTATCTCGATATTACTCAACATCATAAAATTGCGCATATCACCTCCATCTCAAGAATCGAGGAGGATAAATATGTGTGGCTCGACAGGTTTACTATCCGCAATCTCGAATTGTTTACCACTAATAACGAAACCGCCGCAACAATGCTAAGTACCATCGACAAAACAATATCGCCCATGGGCGCTCGTTTGTTGAGGCGCTGGATTGCGCTCCCCTTGAAAGAGGTGAAAAAGGTGAACGACCGTCTGGATGTGGTTGAATATTTGATACAAAATCAGGAGGTAAAGGATGCAATAAGAGAAAAAATATTCGAAATAGGAGATATAGAACGCATCATTTCAAGAACTTCGGCAGGAAGGGTAAGTCCCAAGGAAGTCGTGCAACTGAAAATTGCATTGCAGGCATGCGCCCCGATAAAGGAAATCTGCCTTGAGGCAAACAACGAAATGCTGCGGCAAACGGGCGACCAGCTGAATCCCTGCGCAGCAATATGCAGAAGAATAGCGCGGGAAATTGTCCCCGAACCGCCCAATCAAGTATCCAAAGGAATGGTTATAGCTCAAGGAGTTGATGAACAGTTGGACGCCTTGCGGGATGTTTCGGCAAGAAGCAAGGAAATCCTCATGGAAATTCAACAGAGAGAAGCCGAAAACACAGGAATACCATCGCTGAAAGTCAATTTTAACAATGTGTTCGGCTATTACATCGAAGTGAGAAATACGCATAAGGATAAAGTGCCTGCACAATGGATTAGAAAACAGACGCTTGTGGGCGCTGAACGCTATATCACCGAAGAGTTGAAACAATATGAAGAAAAAATTCTTGGCGCCGAAGAAAAAATTCTTGTGCTTGAACAGCAAATATTCAACAATCTGGTGATTGCGCTGATGGATTATATCGCTCCCGTGCAGTTAAATGCGTCGCTGATAGGTCAGTTGGACTGCTTGATTTCCTTTGCGGAACTTGCCGAAAAATCCAACTACTGCAAGCCCGTAATCAACAACGGCAATGTGATTGATATTAAACAGGGCAGACATCCTGTGGTGGAAAAACTCCTGCCTCCGGGAGAGGAATATATCGCAAATGATTTGTTTTTAGACCGTGATAATCAGCAAATAATAATAATAACCGGACCGAATATGTCCGGTAAATCCGCCATTTTGAGGCAAACGGCGCTGATTGTACTTCTGGCGCAGGCAGGGAGTTTCGTACCTGCCGAATCCGCTACCATAGGCATTGTGGATAAGATATTTACAAGAGTGGGCGCTTCCGACAATATCTCACAGGGCGAATCCACTTTTATGGTGGAAATGAACGAGGCGGCAAGTATCTTGAATAATCTCTCGGACAGAAGCCTTATATTACTTGACGAAATAGGCAGAGGAACAAGCACCTACGACGGCATCTCAATAGCCTGGGCATTGATTGAATATATACACGAACATCCGTCGTCGAAAGCTAAAACGCTGTTCGCCACACATTATCACGAACTGAATGAAATGGAAAATTCTTTTGCCCGAATAAAAAACTATAATGTTACGGTGAAAGAACTTGACAATAAAGTCATATTTTTGAGGAAACTCGTACCCGGAGGCGTGGCTCACAGTTTTGGAATACACGTCGCCCGAATGGCGGGTATGCCCAAAAGCGTCGTTAACCGTGCAGCCGAAATATTGAAAGAATTGGAAAAATCGCATAATTCACTTGAAAAACCCGTATCCGATTTAGCCTCGCACCGTGAAGGCTATCAACTAAGTATCTTCCAACTTGACGACCCCGTACTCAAAAACATAAGAGATACATTGAAAAAATTGGATATAAATAACCTGACCCCCATGGACGCTCTAAATAAACT
>JAISRS010000300.1 GCA_031273485.1 Prevotellaceae bacterium | reverse complement strand
TAATCGCGCATTGAAGCAACTATAAGTTTGTCAAATTCTTTCAAGCCTGTACCGGCAGGTATCAGATGACCGCAGATAACGCTTTCTTTCAAACCTTCGAGTTCGTCTGTTTTGCCTCTTATTGCGGCTTCGTTCAACACTTTGGTTGTTTCCTGGAACGACGCTGCCGACAAGAAACTGTTTATTTGTAAAGCTGCGCGAGTAATACCCTGCAACACCTGATTTGATGTGGCAGGTATGGCATTGCGTGCTACAACCTGTTTTAAATCTCTACGTTTCAATGTAGAATTTTCATCGTTCAAACGACGGGAAGAGATGATTTGCCCCGGTTTAAGGATCAGCGAATCTCCGGCGTCAACAATAACTTTTTTGTCATAAATTCCATCATTTTCTTCCATAAACGCCCATTTATCGACCAATTGTTCGGGTAAAAATTTAGTGTCGCCCGGATCTATGATTTCAACCTTACGCATCATTTGCCTTACGATTACTTCAAAATGTTTATCATTGATTTTCACGCCTTGAAGACGATATACTTCCTGAATTTCATTTACAATATATTCCTGAACTTTTGTAGGTCCCTGTATTTGAAGAATATCTAAAGGAGTTATCGCTCCGTCGGAGAGAGGTATTCCGGCGCGCACATAGTCGCCTTCCTGCACCAAAATCTGACGTGACAGAGGTACCAAATATGTCCTCATATCTCCCACTTTGGAGGTTACCGTTATCTCCCTGTTACCGCGTTTGATACGACCCAGAGCTATTTCTCCGTCGATTTCCGAAACCACTGCCGGATTCGACGGGTTGCGGGCTTCAAACAATTCGGTTACACGGGGTAATCCTCCGGTTATATCGCCGGCTTTACCTACGGCGCGTGGAATTTTTACCAGAATTTGCCCGGCTTTAACCTGTTCGCCCTGATCGGCAACAATGTGAGCGCCAACGGGTAAATTATACTGTTTCAATTCCGTTTCTTTATCGGTAATATTAACTGTAGGATTTTTGGTTTTATCTCGCGATTCTATAATTACCTTTTCGCGATAACCTGTAGTTTCGTCTGTTTCTTCGCGATATGTGATACCTTCGATCAGGTTTCCGAAATTGACTTCTCCCGAAAATTCGGTAATAATCACTGCATTGTAAGGATCCCATTCGCAAATCAAATCTCCTTTCTGAACAGAATCTCCGTTTTTGACAAACAGATTTGTTCCATAAGGTAAACCGCGGGAATACAGGGTAATTCCTGTATTATGGTCGATGATATGCAATTCAGCCAAACGTCCGATAACTACATCAACATCACGGTTTTCGTCGTTTCTAACGACTACACGCAATTCATCTATCTGCAGACGTCCATCATATCGTGCAATCACCTTATTATCGGATGCAACATTTGATGCCGTACCTCCCACGTGGAATGTTCGGAGGGTAAGCTGTGTTCCCGGTTCGCCAATCGACTGTGCTGCAATAACTCCTACTGCTTCGCCTTTTTGAACCATCAATCCTGTTGCCAGACTGCGACCGTAACATTTACTGCAAACGCCTTTTTTCGATTCGCACGTTAGTACCGAACGAATTTCAACTTGTTCTATGGGTGATTTTTGTATAGCTGCCGCTACGTCTTCATTTATTTCGTCCCCTGCCGACACAATCAATTCGCCGGTGTTCGGGTGATATATATCGTTGACGGAAGTCCGTCCTAAAATACGATCGTACAGCGACTGTACTTCTTCTTCGTTATTTTTCAGAGCCACAGCTACTAATCCTCTCAATGTTCCGCAGTCTTCTTCATGGATAATAACGTCGTGCGACACATCAACCAGACGGCGGGTAAGATATCCTGCGTCAGCTGTTTTTAAAGCCGTATCGGCAAGACCTTTACGCGCTCCGTGAGTGGATATGAAGTATTCCAGCACCGATAATCCTTCCTTAAAGTTGGAAAGGATTGGGTTTTCGATGATTTGCGCTTCCGATGAACCTGATTTTTGAGGCTTTGCCATAAGACCGCGCATACCGGACAACTGACGAATTTGCTCTTTAGAGCCACGCGCTCCGGAGTCAAGCATCATGAATACGGAGTTGAATCCTTGATTGTCGGAAGTCAACTGTTTCATAAGTGTTTGAGTAAGTTTGGCATTTGTATGTGTCCAAATATCAATAATCTGGTTATATCTTTCATTATTGGTGATGAATCCCATGTTATAGTTGTTCAACACTTCTTCAACTTCGGCATAGCCCTGTTCTACCAAAGTGGCTTTTTCCGAAGGAATTATAACGTCGTCAAGATTAAAGGACAAACCGCCTTTGAATGCCATTGTGTAGCCCAATTCTTTTATATCATCAAGAAATTTAGCTGTTTTAGCTGTTCCGGTAGTTTTCATCACCAGACCTATAATATCTCTTAACGATTTTTTTGTCAGAAGTTCGTTTATATATCCAACTTCTTTGGGTACAACCAGATTGAACATTATACGTCCAACGGTAGTTTCTATCAGTTCTTCTTTTTCGGAGCCGTCGATTTGCTGCACTTTATGCTTCATTTTGACCATTGCATGCAACTCAACTGCTTTTTCGTTATAAGCAATTATCGCTTCTTCAGGTCCATAGAAAATTAATCCCGAACCTTTAGCGTTTTCTTTTGCTTTTGTTATATAATAAAGACCGAGTACCATGTCCTGCGATGGAACGGTAATCGGCGCTCCGTTTGCCGGATTCAGAATATTGTGAGCGCCAAGCATTAACAGTTGGGCTTCGAGAATTGCCGCATTACCTAACGGGAGATGAACAGCCATCTGGTCGCCATCGAAGTCGGCATTGAATGCGGTACAGGACAGGGGATGTAACTGTATTGCTTTACCTTCGATCAGTTTAGGCTGAAATGCCTGAATTCCTAAGCGGTGCAGAGTAGGAGCACGATTCAGCAATACAGGATGTCCTTTCATCACATCTTCCAAAATATCCCAAACTACGGGATCTTTACGATCGACTATCTTTTTGGCGGATTTTACTGTTTTAACTATCCCGCGTTCAATAAGTTTACGAATCACAAAAGGTTTATACAGTTCTGCCGCCATTTCTTTCGGCAAGCCGCATTCGTGCATTTTTAATTCGGGACCAACAACTATAACCGAGCGTGCAGAATAATCGACACGTTTTCCCAACAGGTTTTGACGGAAGCGTCCCTGTTTACCTTTCAAACTGTCGCTCAATGATTTCAAAGCTCTGTTCGCTTCTGTTTTAACGGCGTTGGATTTGCGTGAATTATCAAACAGTGAATCTACCGATTCCTGTAACATTCGTTTTTCGTTACGCAGGATCACTTCGGGAGCTTTAATTTCTATTAATCGTTTCAGGCGATTGTTTCTAATAATCACTCTGCGATATAAATCGTTCAAGTCGGAAGTGGCGAAGCGACCGCCATCCAATGGCACTAAGGGGCGTAAATCGGGGGGAATCACCGGAATAACTTTCAATATCATCCATTCGGGTTTATTGACTTCACTCCATGCGGATTTGTTACTTCTGTCCTCCCATCCAAATTTGTTTCTACGGGAGGAGCGGAAAGTTTCTACAACATTCAAACGTTTGAGAGCATCGGCTTTACGTTGTTGCGATGTTTCGTTGCTTGCCTTATGTCTCAAGGAGTATGATAATTCATCTAAATCCAAATTTATCAATAGGGTATAGATGGCTTCGGCGCCCATTCCTGCGATAAATTTATTCGGATCGGAATCGTCTAACTGTTGATTCTCTTTCGGCAGTGTATCAATAATTTGAATATAATCATCTTCCGTAAGAAGATCAAGTTTATTAACTCCTTCGACTTCTTTAACTCCCGGTTGTACCACGACATAGCGTTCGTAGTATATAACGGCTTCTAATTTTTTGGAAGGAATGCCTAATAAATAGGCTAATTTGTTGGGAGCCGAACGGAAATACCAGATATGGGCAACGGGTACAACGAGGGAGATGTGTCCCATTCTTTCTCTGCGTACTTTTTTTTCCGTAACTTCCACGCCACAACGGTCGCAAACAATACCGCGATATCGTATTCGTTTGTATTTTCCGCAATGACATTCATAGTCTTTAACAGGACCAAAAATACGTTCACAAAAGAGTCCGTCTCTTTCCGGTTTGTATGTCCTGTAATTAATTGTTTCGGGCTTAGATACTTCTCCGAACGATTGCTCCATAATTTCTTCAGGAGAAGCCAGAGCGATAGTCATTTTATTGAAGTTACTCTTAAGCTTTGTTTCTTTTAAAGCCATAATTCTATTTTAATATTTATCAAATTTAAGCTAAAATCATATATAAAACCACGTTATCTATACATGCACAAAATAGCCCGCAAAATTAATTATTAATTCTTAAATACCAAAAAAGTTATTTCACGGGAAAATAACTTTATTTTTTATTTAACGGATAAAATGTAGAATAACACGAAATTATATAAAATAATCTGTTGAAATTTTTTTCGTGAATACAGCCAATATTGTATATTTTTTTAGAGAAATATGTCGTAATATTTTTCTAAAATGTTAAAATTTATGAAGGACGCTGAGGTCGTGTTTGTGTCATATTTGCTGTTAAATGACGTGAACGGAGGGGGCTGTCGCTACGTCGAACGAAGGGAGCGTAGTTGACTTCTCCCTTCATAGCGCCTCAAAAAAGATTTAGCCCATCTTTTACGTGCCCATCATTTAATTACCGAAATAGGCAATACATCGTTAAAATCTCCGAACAGTATGGGGTTTTGTTTATTGTTAGTATATCGTTTCACGTTTGGTTCCACGTATTCGAACAGTTCGATTACCGAAATCATACGGTCTTTATTTGTGTCCGCTTCGCCTTTCAGTCCTCTTATCAGGAAATGACTGAAAACGCCCTGTCTGACGCCTCTTGTTTCAACCGAAACCTCGTCGCCCATGGAAGAAAGCAGCATCACAAAACCGCCTTTTGCCTGTTCAAATGCCCGGTAATAGGTTGCATTGCCCGAACCTGTCGGTCCTTTATTTGCCGAACTTCCCGAATGACAGGCGTCCGCAATGATATACTTGTATTTTGCGGGAGATTTGTCGAAGATATTATGCAATTCGTTATGCAGCAGAAAACCTTTGTAATCTCCGTTCGAATCTCTTTCTCCGTCATATTCGTGCGTAACAAAGGCTTCCTTTGAGCCGTGTCCTGAGAAATAAAAGATAATCACGTCTTTTTCCGTTGCTTTGGAATAAATATTATCCAGCGCCGTCATAATGTTTTTTCTGGTAGCGTCTTCGTCTATCAGGACTTCAATCTGAGTATCGGGCAACGAACCGCCTTCGGGACTTTTATAGAAAGCATACATTTTATAGGCGTCATCATCCGTGTAGTTGAGGCTGTTGATGCCGGAATAAGATGCAACGCCCACAATCACGACCCATATTTTGATGTCCGGAGCTACGGATTGCGGCGCAACCGCAGACGGCGGAGTATCGGGCGCCGGAGCGACATTTGTCGGCTGTTCGGGTTTGACCGGCTGAACAGGA
>JAISRS010000289.1 GCA_031273485.1 Prevotellaceae bacterium | reverse complement strand
TAATGAGGTAATGAGGTTGGGTTTCTGTGGTCAACATTGGCTACTGAGGTTGTTTTGTTAATCAAATTAGGTGGAAATGAGGTTAAAAACAATGTTCGCCCGTTTACCCACACAAAACGTTATAGAGCCTTTAAATTCGTTCAATTCGTTCAATTCGGTGATTAAAATAATTCGATGACAAAAATTGTTGGGTTTTAAACGCAAAGGGCGCAAAGAATCCGCAAGGAACGCAAAAAAAATGTTTTGCGTTCTTTGCGGCAGACTTTGCGCCCTTTGTGTTTAAAAATGTTCCCTCTTCTTTGTCCGTACCGTCCAGTTCAAAGCTACCCCAAGTCCATACCAAGTCCATACCAAGTCCATACCAAGTCCAAGTAAAGTCCCAGTTCAAAGCTACCCCAAATCCGTACCAAGTCCGTACCAAGTCCAAGTGAAGTTCCAGTTCAAAGCTACCCCAAGTCCGTACCAAGTCCAAGTGAAGTTCCAGTTCAAAGCTACCCCCAAGTTCGATTAAAGTTCGATTAAAGTCTGATTAAAGTCTGATTAAAGTACGATTAAAATTCCAGTTCAAAGCTACCCCAAGTCCATACCAAGTCCGATTAAAGTGGCTAAATCTTATTTTGAGGTCTATGGAGGGAACCTCATCGTCGCCTCCCTCCATAGCGCCTCAAAATAAGATTTAGCCTCTGAATTTCGGTGTAAACTAAATTTTAAAAAAATTGTAATACTTATTTTATAAAAAACGTTTGAAAAAAATGTACAATAATCAAACAACAGATAATATGGTGAAAAAAATTTGTTTATTGATTGTAACATTGTGATTTATGCGATGATAAACGGCAGTTTAAAATACATTACAACGAAAAAATAACAAAAAAAAGTAAAAAAATGTTTTGCATTAAAAAATAAATTTCTACCTTTGCAAGCCGTTTTGTACAATTAAATGGATATTAAATAAAAGGATAACAGTATCTTATATTTACAAAACGCATAAAAATAGAATAAAAATATTTGATAAAAGGAAACAAAAAATATTTGATGAATTAGATATAAATGCTCGAATAATTTAATAAAATGAGTCAAAAAATAAGAATAAAATTAAAATCATACGATCATTCTTTAGTAGATAAATCGGCTGAGAAGATTGTAAAGACGGTTAAAGCAACCGGAGCGGTAGTAAGCGGACCAATTCCGCTACCGACTCAAACAAAGATTTTTACCGTGAATCGTTCAACATTCGTGAACAAAAAATCACGGGAACAATTTCAGTTGAGCAATTTCAAAAGACTGCTCGACATATATAGCTCTACCCCAAAAACAGTAGATGCTCTAATGAGATTGGAATTACCGTCGGGAGTGGAAGTCGAAATCAAAGTATAAGAAAAAAACGATAAATAACAACAGGACATTTAATAAACCTGTATTATCTATATTAATATATTAAAAAATTTTATAAACAAGTACTTAATAAAGTGCAAAATAATTAATTAAATTATACATGCCGGGAATTATTGGAAAGAAAGTCGGAATGACTTCTGTGTTCGGTGAAGATGGGAAAAATATCCCATGCACCGTGATTGAAGCTGGGCCATGTGTAGTCACGCAAGTAAAATCCGTTGAAATCGACGGATATGAAGCAATTCAGCTTGCCTATGACGAAAAGAAGGAAAAAAACACCAGCAAACCGCTGTTGTTCCATTTTAAAAAAGCAGGAACAACACCGAAGAAAAAACTCGTTGAATTTCCCAACGATTTTGAACAGGAACTGACTTTAGGCGAGTCGGTAACCGTGGATTTATTTAAAGAAGGAGCATGGGTTGACGTAGTTGGAATATCCAAAGGAAAAGGATTCCAAGGAGTTGTTAAACGTCATGGTTTTAGCGGAGTAGGCGGTCGTACGCACGGTCAGCATAACCGCAATCGCGCCCCAGGCTCATTAGGCGCATCTTCATATCCATCGCGCGTGTTTCCGGGCAAAAAACTTGCCGGACGCATGGGAGGCGACAGAGTGAAAGTTGTGAATTTGAGAGTGCTAAAGGTTATTCCTGAAAATAACTTATTGTTGGTTAAAGGTTCAATACCGGGAGCAAAAGGCTCCTATTTAATAATTGAGGGATAAACATTATGGAAATAGCATTATATAAAACAGATGGAAGTAAATCGTCGAAAACAGTGCAACTCGATGATTCGGTGTTTGGCATAGACCCAAACACACATGTGATGTATTTGGATGTGAAACAATATCTTGCAAATCAACGTCAAGGTACTCACAAATCAAAACAAAGGGCAGAAGTAGCATACAGTACCAAAAAAATTGTTAAACAAAAAGGCTCCGGAGGCGCTCGCCACGGAAGCATCAAATCACCGACGTATGTAGGCGGCGGTCGTGCTTTTGGTCCCGTACCCAGAGATTACAGTTTTAAACTGAACAAAAAAGTTAAATCTTTGGCTCGCCGCAGCGCACTTTCGGATAAGGCAAAAGAAAATGCAATTATAGTTATAGAAAATTTTTCGTTTGAAGAACCAAAAACGAAAAAATTCTTGGAAATCAGCAACAATCTGAATATTGCAGATAAAAAACTGTTAGTAGTACTTGCCGAATCGAACAGTAATATATATTTATCATCCAGAAATTTACCCAAAGTAAAAGTCGTAAGAGCATCGGAATTGAATACTTATGATATTCTCAATGCCTCAAATCTGGTTCTTGTGGAAGATTCGATAAATAAAATTCATAACTTGTTTGGCGTATCTTAAAAAAGAAAGAAAATGGAAATATTATTAAAACCGATAATTACCGAAAAAATGACGCTTCAAGGCGAGAAATTGAACCGTTACGCTCTTATTGTTGATCGTAAAGCAGATAAATTGCAAATAAAAAAAGCAGTTGAAGAGCAGTACAAAGTGACGGTAGAAGCAATTAATACAATGAACTATAAAGGAAAACGCAAAAGCCGTTTTACTAAATCAGGTTTATTGACAGGACGTACAAACCACCTTAAGAAAGCAATAATCACGCTTAAAGATGGCGACAATATTGATTTTTACAGTAGTATCTAAGAACCATGGGAGTAAGAAAATTTAGACCGGTAACACCCGGAACAAGAAACAAGGTGATAGGCACATTCGATGATATTACTTCGACCTCACCTGAAAAAAGTTTGTTAGCCCCCTTGAAAAAAACAGGCGGACGTAACAATACAGGCAAAATGACCATGCGCTATATAGGCGGAGGTCATAAACGCAGATATCGTATAGTTGACTTTAAACGCGATAAAGACGGAATCACCGCAACGGTAAAAACCATTGAATACGACCCGAACCGCAGTTCGCGCATAGCTCTGGTCGCTTACACCGACGGAGAAAAACGATACATAGTTGCGCCTAACGGATTAAAAGTAGGACAACAAATTGCGTCGGGCGCCGGAATCGCTCCCGAAATCGGGAATACATTATTTTTATCGGAAATACCTTTAGGAACAGTTGTCCACAACATAGAACTGCACCCCGGACAGGGAGCAGTGATGGCTCGCAGCGCCGGTTCGTATGCTCAACTGTTAGCCCGTGAAGGTAAACATGCCGTACTGAAATTGCCTTCGGGCGAAACACGCATGGTGTTGATTACTTGCAGAGCAACAGTCGGCTCGGTATCGAATCCTGATCACAGTCTTGAAATTGACGGAAAAGCAGGAAGAAAACGTTGGAAAGGTCGCAGACCAAGAGTAAGAGGAGTTGTGATGAACCCCGTAGATCACCCCATGGGAGGCGGCGAAGGTCGTGCTTCGGGAGGTCATCCCCGCTCAAGAAAAGGACTGCTGGCTAAAGGATACAAAACCCGTAATCCGAAGAAAAATTCCAAGAAATTTATTCTTGAAAGAAGAAAAAAGTAATCGCTTAAAATGTTGAAAGATGAGTAGATCACTGAAAAAAGGACCGTATATCGAACCTAAGTTAGAAAAGAAAATAGTTGCAATGAATGAAGGCAGCAAAAAAACCGTGATAAAAACATGGTCGCGCGCCTCAATAATCTCCCCCGATTTTGTGGGAAATACAATTGCCGTTCATAACGGGATTAAGTTTATTCCCGTTTATATCACTGAAAATATGGTAGGTCACAAACTGGGCGAGTTCGCTCCTACACGTACCTTCCGCGGACATTCAGGAAATAGAAAATAATGTGTAACACCGAATATCAAAATTATATAATGGGTGCAAGAAAAAGAGAAATGGCTGAGAGAATTAAAGAAGAAAAAAAGAAAACAGCCATAGTAAAATTAAACGATTGCCCGACGTCTCCAAGAAAGATGCGTTTAGTGGCAGACTTGATACGCGGGGTTGAAGTAAACCGCGCAATGGATATTTTGAAATATAGCAAAAAAGAAGCGTCAAACCGCCTGGAAAAATTGGTAAAATCAGCAATTAACAGCTGGGAAGCCAAAAACGAAGGCAAAAATATTGATGATGAAGATCTCTATATCAAAGAAATATTCGTAAATGAAGGAAGAACATTAAAACGTATTCGCACAGCCCCGCAAGGCAGAGCAGCAAGAATACGTAAACGTTCCAATCATGTTACTGTGATATTGGATTCTAAAATCGAAAAAACAGAAGAGTAAAATTATATGGGACAAAAAGTAAATCCGATAGGTAACAGACTTGGAATTATCCGCGGTTGGGATTCCAATTGGTTCGGCGGAAAAGATTTTTCCACCAAAATTGTTGAAGACCACAAAATTCGCAGATACCTGAACGAACGTTTGGCAAAGGCGAATCTGTCTAAAATTATCATTGAGCGTACACTTAAATTGATTACCGTTACTATTCATAGCGCCCGCCCCGGTTTCATTATCGGACCAGGCGGCAAAGAAGTGGACAAACTCAAAGAAGAATTGAAAAAAATCACAAACAAAGACGTTCAAATCAACATCTTTGAAGTTAAACGCCCCGAACTTGACGCAGTGATTGTGGCTAATAATATAGCTCGTCAGGTGGAAGGTCGTATTTCTTATCGCCGCGCCATCAAAATGGCGCTTGATTCCACCATGCACACCGGAGCTGAAGGAATAAAAGTTCAAATTTCGGGACGCCTTGGCGGAGCAGAAATGGCAAGAGGGGAAACTTATAAAAAAGGACGTATCCCTCTTCATACTTTCCGTGCAAATATAGACTATGCACTTGGCGAAGCGCTTACAAAAGTGGGGCTATTGGGCATAAAAGTATGGATTTGCAACGGCTTGGTTTATGGTAAAAGAGATCTTGAACCCAATATAGGCTTAACGCCTACCAATGTTGGCGGAGGGAATCAGTCATCCAACGAACACCGCGATCGTGACCGCGACCGCAACAGAGGTGATCGTAACAGAGGTGACCGTAATAGAAATGAAAACGACCGCGATGGCGATCGTAAACGTAGAAACGTAAGAAAATAATAGTAGTATTTCTTAAAACAGGAAACAATGTTACAGCCGAAAAAGACAAAATACAGAAGGCAGCAAAAAGGACGAATGAAGGGTAATGCCCAGAGAGGACATCAATTGGCATTCGGGTCGTTTGCTATTAAAACTACCGACTATGCCTGGATCACAGGTCAGCAAATAGAAGCTGCACGTCAGGCAATAGTTCGTTATATGAAACGTGAAGGTCAGGTTTGGATTCGTATATTTCCGGATAAACCGATAACCAAAAAACCTGCCGAAGTACGTATGGGTAAAGGTAAAGGAGCTCCCGAAGGATTTGTAGCTCCCATAACACCGGGTCGTATTCTTTTTGAAGCAGACGGAGTGCCCCTGGAAGTAGCAAAAGAAGCTCTCAGATTGGGCGCTCAAAAACTTCCGGTTGTTACAAAGTTTGTTGTGAGAAGAGATTACACTGAATAAATCATTAAAATAAAATGAGAAAAAAAGTGGAATTAAAAGAGTTCAGCACAAAAGATTTGAATGACAGACTTCAGTCCGAACGCGCTGAATATGTGAAAATGAAACTGGATCATGCGGTATCTCCTGTCGAAAATACCTCCAAACTAAGAGAAGTTCGTAAAGAGATAGCCCGAATGTTCACAGAATTAAGACGTAGAGAAATCATTGAACAAAAATAGAGATTCTCATGGAAAGAAATTTTAGAAAAGAAAGAATAGGCGTAGTTACCAGCAACAAAATGAATAAATCTATAGTTGTTGCCGAAAAACGTAAAGTGAAACATCCTATTTACGGTAAGTTTGTTAATAAAACAACAAAGTATATGGCTCACGACGAGAAAAACGAGTGCAGCGAAGGCGATACTGTTCGTATTATGGAAACTCGTCCGTTGAGTAAAAATAAATGCTGGCGTTTAGTTGAAATAATAGAAAAAGTTAAATAACAATGATACAGCAAGAAACAAGGCTGCAAGTAGCCGATAACAGCGGAGCAAAAGAAGTTCTTTGTATCCGCGTACTTGGAGGAACGCGCAAGCGTTATGCCTCAGTTGGAGATAAAATAGTGGTTAGCGTTAAACAGGCAGTTCCCGGTTCGGACGTCAAAAAGAAAACAGTATCAAAAGCAGTTATCGTTAGAACAAAAAAAGAAATCCGTCGGGCAGACGGCTCTTATATCCGTTTCGACGATAACGCATGCGTCCTCTTAAATAATCAGGGAGAAATTCGAGGAACACGCATCTTCGGACCCGTTGCACGCGAATTACGCGACAATTATATGAAGGTTGTGTCACTTGCCCCTGAAGTATTATAATTAAATGGAGATAAGGAACATGAATATTAAATTGCGCATAAGAAAAGGAGATATGGTGAAAGTTATCGCCGGAGACTCCAAAGGTGAAAAAGGAAAAGTTCTGGAAGTTTTTCCTCAAAAAAATAAAGCAATTGTAGAAGGAATCAATCTGGTTACCAAACACACAAAACCCAATGCCAAAAATCCGCAAGGCGCAAGGTTGAAACAGGAAGCTCTGATTGATGTATCTAATCTGCAATTGATTTGCCCCGAAACGGGAAAACCTACCAAAACAGGTAGAATAGAAAGCGAAAAACCGAGTAAAGACGGAAAAGTAAGGTTGGTTCGCTATTCGAAACAGGCTAAAAAAGAAGGTATAATCAAAGTAATAAACTAATGGCGAAGAAAAAAGGAGGAGAGGCAACCACAGTACCTGTAGTGCCCAAGGGATACATTCCTACTCTTAAAAAACGTTACAGGGAAGAAATAATCCCTGTGTTAATGAAAGAATTTGGATACAAAAGTATCATGCAGGTTCCTAAACTGCAAAAAATAGTTGTAAATCAGGGAGTCGGAGCAGCAGTTGGAGAAAAAAAACTGATAGAAGTAGCTCAAGCCGAATTGACTTCTATTGCAGGTCAAAAAGCAGTGATTACTCTTTCAAAGAAAGATATCTCTAATTTTAAACTCCGTAAGGGAAATCCGATAGGCGTAAAAGTAACCCTTCGTGGAGACCGTATGTACGAGTTTCTCGAACGTTTAATAGCCATCGCTTTACCTCGGATACGTGATTTTAAAGGGATAAACGACAAATTCGACGGAAGAGGAAACTATACTTTAGGTATAGAAGAACAGATTATTTTTCCTGAAATAGATATAGATAAGGTATCGAAAATTCTCGGAATGGAGATAACTTTTATATCTTCGTCTAAATCGGATGAAGAATCTTACTCATTGCTCCGTCATTTCGGACTACCATTTAAAAATGCTAAAAAGAACGATTAAGTATGGCAAAAGAATCAATGAAAGCACGGGAAGTTAAACGTGCGAAACTTGTGGCTAAGTATGCAGAAAAACGAAAGGCGTTGAAAGAAGCAGGTGATTATGAAGGTTTGGCAAAATTACCGAAAAATTCAAGCAAAGTCCGTCTGCATAACCGTTGTTCACTCACAGGTCGCCCCAAAGGGTATATGCGCTTGTTTGGAATAAGCCGAATACAGTTTCGCGAAATGGCTTCCAAGGGTTTGATTCCAGGTGTGAAAAAAGCAAGCTGGTAGAAAGAAATCAACTGACGAGGGATAACAGAAATTGATAAATTGATGATAATGAACGTTATTACAAATAAAATTGAATGGCAAAAGCCGACACATTCAGCGGTTTGCACGCTTTTTCTCTTGTTTTTTGTATATGCGAATTTAGTATCGGGGATATTTGTGAAAGAGAGTAATTTTATCAATGAATATTTAAAATTTCGAAATAATCTTTTTACAATGTTTGTTGATTTTGGTTTATTGTTTATGATAGCTATAGAAAATTTTTATCATAAATATGCAAATTATCAACAATTTGTAATTATTATTCTCTGTTCTTTTTTTGTTATTACAACGATATATGGGCATGTAAAATGTTATTTTGATAACAGTAAAGGTTATATTTCAGCGTTAAAAGAATCCGGACTTTCTTACGCATTGCAGTCTGTATCTGTTGGGATTTTATTGATTCCGAAATATAACACAACAATAGTAAATAATTTAAAATCATCATTATCATGATTGACTTAATATTGATTTTAACATTATTGGTATTGAATAAAGTATAAAATTAATAGTTAAAATAATTTTGGATATCGGGTGTCGTACACGAACACCGAAAAAAATAAAGTTAAATTAAAAAAAGTAAATAAAATGACTGATCCAATAGCCGATTACCTCACAAGAATCCGCAACGCGGTGAGAGCTAATCACAAAGTGGTGGAAATTCCATCATCTAAAATTAAGAAAGAACTTACGAGAGTTCTTCACGAAAAAGGTTATATTTTAAGTTATAAATTTATTGATTCCCAACCGCAGGGAACAATAAAAATAGCCTTAAAATATCACCCCGAAACAAAAAATTCGGCGATTAAAACCTTAAAACGCATTAGCCGTCCGGGTTTACGCCGCTATACAAGCGCCACATCAATGCCACGCGTGTTGAACGGGCTTGGAATAGCCATTGTTTCAACCTCAAAAGGAGTAATTACAGATAAAGAAGCCCGCGATTTAAATACCGGCGGAGAAGTTCTTTGTTATGTGTATTAATAAGTTAATTGTTGATTGATATTAAAAGCAAAAATATCTTTACAGGGATAAAATGAAATTGAGAATGATTATTTGGGAATGGGTGTATGCCCTTTTGTGGTGTCTATTACTTATAGAAGCCACGTTTCCAAGTATTTTCTTAGATTATAACTTTTCTTTTCTACTTAATGGTTCGGAGGATAAAGCAGTATATGGAATTTCCAAATCATATATGTTTGCCATTGTAATGGTGGTAGTATTGCATTTGTTAGATATGGCGCATATAGTTATGTCGGTTGAACTGAATTATGCTAAGATGAGAAGAGGATTTCTATGTACGTTATTTTCAATTATTTTGGTTGCAATATCTTTGAGTGTCATCTCATCAGTTGAAAACCAATATACAAAAATAATGTTCTTTATATTGTTCTGGGCTGTATTATTTGTTTATAAATTGATAAGTGTTAATATTACCGCTCAATCCGTACGTATAAAAAAAGTTGAAGTAAATGAATATAATGTCGGTTCTAAATAATTTAAATTTAAAAAGATGATTTCATTAATTGTTACTTTATCTCTATTTTTGATTTACTTATTGTTATTGTGGAAGACAAGACCACCCAAAGAAATGGTGAGTTACAGAACTGTATCGGCAGGAGATGTTGATGCAAATTATGATTCAAAGATGACGTTGTCTAAGAATATATATAATCTGAACATGATTTCGGGAGGGAAAAATATCAATCTCCATGATTTCGATGTATATGTAGTGATTGGAAATTCGATGAAAATTCACGAGATTGGCGATAAAGATTTTATTATTGTTGACAGATTATATGGAAATGACAAGTACAATGTAAAGAAAGGCAGCGCGTTATTACTTGAAATCGACAGAAATAAGGATGAGAAAGATAAAAATATTGCATCAGGTGATAACAAAGTTGAATTTAAATTGAGAAGACATATATCTTATATTGACAGTACCGAGGATTTTGATACTTGGTTTAATAATCTGTCGGCTGACAATAAAGATATTTTTGCACAACAAGAACATATCCGGTCGAAATATGAAAACAGCGTAGAGAAGTACAAACAAAATAATTCAGATGCGAAAAATTTCGTATTTACCTTCTCTTCGACACTTGACGAAAGGACAAATGAAGTAAAATACTCATTTCATCCTGTTAAATTTTTAAATGGAATAGTTAAGTATGTTGTTAAAAATGAAGATGTACCGGATTAAGTAAAATATTAATCAAAAGAAAAAGAGGTAAAAAGCGTAAAAATATGAACAATATTTTTACCTTTGCACCCTGAAATTTTAGAAAAATTATAGTTTAAATATAAAAAAATAAAAATGTCAAGAATAGGAAAATTACCTGTAAACCTGCCACAAGGAGTAACCGTAACGGTTGATTCCAATAATGTGGTTACGGTGAAAGGGCCTCTTGGTTTACTTAAACAAAAGGTCGATCCTGATATAAAAGTTTCCATAGAGAATGGTTCGGTGACTTTTAGTCGCCCCACAGACCAGCCCCGCCACCGCTCAATGCACGGCTTGTATCGCGCATTGGTCAATAGTATGGTCGTGGGCGTTTCTACCGGTTATACAATTCAACAAGAGTTGGTTGGAGTAGGATACAAAGTAGAAGCCAAAGGACAAGTACTGGAGTTCAGCTTGGGATATTCGCATGATATCCACTTTGAACTTCCCGCCGAAGTTAAAGCCACCGCAAAGGTGGAAAGAAAAGGTGCAAACCCAATTATCACATTAACTTCAATTGATAAACAATTGATAGGACAAGTTGCTGCTAAAATTCGTTCGTTCAGAAAACCGGAACCCTACAAAGGTAAAGGAATTCGCTTTGTTGGCGAACAAATCAGACGTAAAGCAGGAAAATCCGCTAACGCTAAATAACAGGGGGAAAAATTTATGTCATTAACAAAAACAGAAAGAAGAAAAAGGATAAAATACCGTATCCGCAAAATAGTAAACGGTACTTCGGAACGTCCCCGC
This sequence comes from Prevotellaceae bacterium, assembly GCA_031273485.1. Lineage (GTDB taxonomy): Bacteria > Bacteroidota > Bacteroidia > Bacteroidales > UBA932 > JAIRLF01. The sequence goes on along the minus strand of JAISRS010000289.1, from coordinate 7,243 downwards.
ATGTCGGTGTACAGAAGTAATAAACAAATATATGTTCAGTTTATAGATGATACAAACGGCACAACTTTGACGTCCGCCTCATCCCGCGATAAATCGCTGACTGAACAAGTTGCAGGCAAACCGGGAATAGAAGTCGCTAAATTAGTAGGCAAATTATCCGCGGAACGCGCTCAAGAAAAAGGAATTACTTCAGTGGTGTTTGACCGCGGAGGTTACTTGTATCATGGAAAAATTAAAAGTTTAGCAGAATCCGCCAGAGAAGGTGGTCTTAAATTTTAAAATATTATGGCAAATACAAATATTAGAAGAGTGAGGACTACCGATTTGGAGTTGGTCGATAAATTGGTGGCAATACAGCGTGTTACAAAAGTAACAAAAGGAGGACGTCATTTTAGCTTTGCTGCTATTGTGGTCGTTGGCAATGCAAACGGCATTGTGGGTTACGGTCTGGGAAAAGCAGGCGAAGTAACCGACGCTATAGGAAAAGGCATAGAAGATGCTAAAAAGAATTTGGTGAAAGTTCCCGTTTTCAGAGGCACAATACCTCATGAACAGGAATCAAAATTCGGAGGCGCAAGAGTTTTTATCAAACCCGCCGCCCCCGGAACAGGAGTGAAGGCAGGAGGCGCTATGCGCGCCGTTTTGGAAAGCGCAGGAATACACGATGTGTTGGCAAAATCCAAAGGCTCTTCAAACCCTCATAATCTGGTTAAGGCAACTGTAGCAGCCTTGCTCGAATTGCGTGATGCATACACCGTTGCACAATTGCGCGGGTTACCAATGAAAAGAGTATTTAACGGATAAGAAAAAAAAGAGATGGCTATATACAAAATTACACAAGTAAGAAGCAGAATAGGCTCAAACAAAAAGCAACGCGCTACATTGGATACACTTGGTCTTCACAAGATTCGTCAAACAGTAGAACGCGAGGCAACACCCTCAGTGGAAGGTATGATTAAAGCAATTCATCATTTGGTGAAAGTAGAAGAATTAAAGTAAAACATAAGAAGAAGGAATATATATCATGAATTTGAGTAATTTGAAGCCCGCAAAAGGGGCTACTCGCAAAGTGAAAAGAATCGGTCGCGGAGAAGGTTCGGGGCGTGGGGGAACTTCCACACGTGGAAATAAAGGAGCTCAATCCCGTTCAGGGTATTCGCGCAAATTCGGATTCGAAGGAGGTCAAATGCCTATTCAACGCCGTTTACCTAAATATGGATTCACAAACAGAAACCGCGTTGAGTACAAACCAGTTAATCTTTCTACCCTGCAACAACTGGCTGAAAAACAAAATTTGACTGTAATAGATATTGGAACCCTGATAGAAGCAGGATTAATATCTAAAAATAATAAGGTTAAAATACTGGGTAATGGAGAGTTAAATCTTGCTTTGGAAATTACTGCCCATGCGTTCTCAAAATCTGCAATCGCAGCCATTGAGGCGCAACAGGGAAAAGCAATAAAACTGTAAAGAATAATGAATAAGATATTAAATGTCTTAGGTATCACCCGGTTTGTACAAACTATACAAAACATCTACAGAATAGAAGAACTGCGTACCAGAATAGGTTATACGCTTCTTTTACTCCTTGTATTCCGTTTTGGAAGTTTTGTCGTTCTGCCCGGTATAGACCCCACAATGCTTGACGCTTTCACTACATCTGCGCAGGAAGGATTAATGGGAATGTTGGATTTATTTTCGGGAGGCGCTTTTTCTAACGCATCTATCTTTGCATTAGGCGTTATGCCTTACATATCGGCATCAATTGTTATTCAACTTTTAACAATAATGGTGCCTTCGTTTCAGAGAATACAGCGCGAGGGAGAAAGCGGAAGACGTAAAATTAACCAATATACAAGATTATTGACTTTGGTTATCCTTGCCGCTCAAGCTCCTACGTATTTAGTTGCATTGAAATCGCAACTTCCGGCCGAAGCGTTTCTGATTAAAGGTTTTTGGTCTTATACACTGCCCGCGGTGCTATGCTTAGTTGCAGGAACAATGTTTGTTATGTGGCTTGGCGAACGTATCACCGACAGAGGTTTGGGAAACGGAATATCGTTGCTGATTATGATTGGTATCATAGCGCGTTTGCCCCATGCACTTGTGGCAGAAATTAATGTTCGCTTTTCGGAGACAACAGGAGGTCCCTTATTGCTGATTGTTGAAATACTCATCCTTTTGTTTATATTCATGGCAAGCATAGCCTTAGTTCAGGCGGTGCGCCGGATTCCGGTTCAATATGCCAGAAGAGTTGTAGGAAATAAACAATACGGAGGAGCGCGTCAGTATATACCTCTAAAAATTAACGCGGCAGGCGTTATGCCGATTATCTTTGCGCAAGCTTTGATGTTTGTTCCCATGCTATTTTCGGGATTTGATTCGGCAAGCGGATTTGTACAGGCATTCAGCCCTTACGGATTTTGGTACACAGTAGTTTTTGCAGTGCTGGTAATTGTGTTTACCTATTTTTACACCGCAATAACGGTGAATCCGACAATGATGGCGGAAGAAATGAAGAAAAACGGAGGTTTTATACCGGGAGTAAAGCCCGGAAAGAAAACATCGGAATATATTGACAACATAATGTCGAGAATTACATTGCCCGGCTCAATATTTTTGGCTCTGATAGCAATTCTTCCCACATTTGCATACAGATTTCTGGATATTAATCAACAGTTTGCAAATTTCTACGGAGGAACTTCATTATTGATTTTGGTCGGCGTAGTGCTTGATACACTGCAACAAATAGAAAGTCATTTATTGCTTCGCCATTATGACGGTTTGATGAAAACAGGACGTTTAAAAGGACGTACGCCATCATAAAAAGTCGGTATTCTGAAAAAAAATGCAGAAAATTGATAAGGTGAAAGATGATAAATCACACCATTTTGCAAAATATAATAGAGAATTAAAAAAAAACATTTACTTTTGCATTCAATTTTCGAATGAAAAATAGTAAAAAGGTTCTTTCGATAATAGATGGATAATATAAAAACAGACGAGGAAATAGAAATAATGAGAGAAAATGCTCTCTTAGTTTCAAGGACTTTGGCAGAGGTTGCGAAATATGTCACTCCGGGAGTATCTACCTTGGAGCTTGACAAGGTGGCTGAGCAATTTATTCGCGACCACGGCGCCGTACCCGGTTTTCTCGGCTATAACGGTTTCCCAAATACACTTTGTATTTCGCTCAACAGTGTAGTGGTGCATGGAATCCCTTCGGCATATCGCTTGCAGGAAGGAGACATAGTATCGGTGGATTGTGGAACAAAAATGAAAGGCTTTTATGGTGATTCGGCATACACTTTCGCGGTTGGCAGGATAGCTCCTGCAGCAGAAATGCTTCTGAAAGCGACGAAAGAATCACTGTTTAAGGGAATTGCGCAAGCAACAGCAGGAAACCGTATGGGCGACATCTCAAATGCAATACAGGGTCATGTAGAGAAGTTCGGCTATTCCGTTGTCCGAGAAATGGTAGGACACACAATAGGAAGAAAAATGCACGAACGTCCCGAAGTACCCAATTACGGCAGGAGAGGTCAAGGACCCAAACTTTACAGTGGAATGGTGATCTGCATCGAACCCATGATTAACATGGGCAAGAAGGAGATTTATCAGGAACGTGATGGATGGACAATCAGAACAAAAGATGGCAGTTTATCCGCCCATTATGAATTGACGGTTGCCGTTGGTCAAACTAAAGCTGATGTATTGTCAACTTTTGAATTTGTTGAAGAAGTATTAAATAACAAAAATTGAAGTAGATTTGCATGGCAAAACAAGCCGCGATAGAACAGGACGGAACAATTGTAGAATCATTGTCGAACGCAATGTTCCGTGTAGAACTTGACAATGGTCATGTCATAATAGCACATATCTCCGGAAAGATGAGGATGCATTATATCAAAATCTTGCCGGGCGATAGAGTGAAGGTGGAAATGTCACCGTATGATTTGTCTAAAGGTAGAATTTCGTTTAGGTATAAATAAAAAAAAACCTATAAACTTTGAACAGGAAATAACTTGTTTAAAGTAATTAAAATTAAAACAATGAAAGTAAGAGCATCCGTTAAAAAACGCAGTGAGGATTGTAAAATCGTAAAACGCAAAGGTCGTTTATATGTTATATGTAAAAAGAATCCGAAATTTAAAATGCGTCAAGGATAAAATTTATTAAATTCGTAATTTTTAAAACAACAATATGGCACGTATTGCAGGAGTTGATTTACCAAAAAACAAACGAGGCGAAATAGGCTTGACTTATATATTCGGTATAGGTCGGTCAACTGCCCGAAAAATTCTGGAAGAAGCATCAATAGATTATGATGTGAAAGTAAGAGATTGGAACGATGAGCAGGTAACGAATATTCGTAATATTATCGGGCAAAATTATAAGATTGAAGGAGAACTTCGTTCTTCAATTCAATTAAATATTAAACGATTAATGGATATAGGATGTTACAGAGGTATCCGTCACCGTTTAGGTTTGCCCGTTCGCGGTCAAAGCACCAAGAATAATGCCCGTACCCGCAAAGGTAAACGTAAAACCGTTGCTAATAAAAAGAAAGCAACTAAATAATTAAGTAACGATGGCAAAAAGAACAATTCAAAAAAAGAGAGTGGTTAAGGTAGAAGCACATGGACAAGCCCATATACATTCTACGTTTAATAACATTATTATTTCAATTACCAACAACGAAGGTCAGGTAATTAGTTGGTCGTCCGCCGGTAAAAAAGGCTTTAGAGGCTCGAAGAAAAATACGCCCTATGCAGCGCAAACCGCTGCCTCGGAATGCGCTAAAGTAGCGCACGATTTGGGCTTACGTCGAGTAAAAGTCTTTGTGAAAGGTCCCGGGTCGGGCAGAGAAGCCGCTATCAGGCAAATTAATACAGCAGGTATCGAAGTAATCGAGATTGTTGATGTTACTCCTATCCCTCATAATGGTTGCCGCCCTCCGGGTCGTCGTCGTGTGTAATGATTATGAGATAATTTTGTAAAAATTTTTTAAAAAACATTAAATAGAAAAATAAATGGCAAGATATACCGGACCAAAAACAAAAATAGCGCGTAAATTCGGTGAACCGATCTTCGGACCGGATAAGGATTTTGAACGGAAAAAATATCCTCCGGGACAACATGGTCCCATGAGAAGACGCAAAAAGGTATCCGAATATGGCACCCAGTTGCAGGAAAAACAGAAGGTTAAATATACTTATGGTTTGCTTGAACGTCAGTTCCGTAATTTGTACGAAAAAGCATCCCGAATGAAAGGACGTAAGGGCGAAAATCTTATTATGCTGCTCGAAAGTCGTTTGGATAATACCGTTTATCGTTTGGGAGTAGCCCCGTCGCGTGCGGCGGCACGGCAGTTAGTGACGCATTGCCATATCACGGTGAATGGTCACGTGTGTAATATCCCTTCACTTTTGCTCTCCTCGGGGGATGTGGTGAGTGTTCGCGAACGGTCGAAATCTTTGGAAGTAATCAAGGATTCGCTGGGATCAATTCAAAAAAGCCGCTTTTCGTGGCTCGACTGGAACAGCGAAAACTTGTCTGCAAAGTTTCTGAATCGCCCGGATCGTACGGAAATTCCGGAAACTATTAATGAACAGTTAATTGTGGAACTTTATTCTAAATCGTAAAAGATAAACCCGAATGAAAATTTCGGTTTTACAGTAAAACAAAAAGATAAAAAGGAATATTATGGCAATATTAGCATTTCAAAGACCTGATAAGGTTATTATGCTTGACGCAGATGCTGCGTTCGGCAGATTTGAGTTCCGCCCCCTCGAACCGGGATACGGTATAACTATAGGAAACTCGCTCCGTCGTATTTTACTTTCATCACTTGAAGGTTACGCTATTAGTTGTATCAAAATTGCAGGAGTTGATCACGAATTTACAACAATACAGGGAGTGATCGAAAATGTTGTTGAAATTATACTGAATCTGAAAAGAATAAGATTTAAAAAACTCCTTGAAGGTATAGATAACGAAAGAGTTACTGTTGTGGTTACGGGACAAAGCGAATTTAACGCAGGATTATTAAATAATTTTCTAAATTCGTTCGAGGTTCTTAATCCCGATCAACTGATCTGTCGTATGGAACCCAACGTTAAATTACAATTCGATTTGATTATCAAAAAAGGCAGAGGTTACGTTCCGGCGGAAGAAAACAGACCGGAAGACGCCGAATTTGGACTGATTCCGATTGACTCGATTCATACTCCGATAAAAAACGTTAAATATACGGTTGATAACTGGCGCGTTGAACAAAAAACAGACTACGAAAAACTTCTCTTAGAAATTACCACCGACGGTTCCATTTCTCCCAAAGATGCATTGAAAGATGCGGCAAATATCCTTATTCATCACTTTATGCTGTTTACGGATGAAAGACGAATAACGGAAGAATTTGAAATAAAAGTTAAAAATGATGATTATGACGGAGGCGATGTGCAAATACGTCAATTGTTGAAAACGAAGCTGATTGATATGGATTTATCCGTTAGAGCATTAAATTGCCTGAAATCAGCCGAAGTGGAAATATTAGCCGATTTGGTGAAATACCAAAAGCAGGATTTGTTGAAATTCCGAAACTTCGGTAAAAAATCTTTGACCGAATTGGAAGAATTGCTAACTAATAATCATCTTTCTTTTGGAATGGACATTTCAAGATATAAATTTGATAAAGAATAAAAATGAGACACAATAAGAAATTTAATCATTTAGGACGTACGGCTTCGCACCGTAAAGCTATGTTGGCAAATATGGCGGTGTCGCTGATTAAACACAAACGTATTACAACAACCGTCGCAAAAGCTAAAGCATTGCAGGTTTACATAGAGCCTCTTATCACAAAATCCAAAGCGGCAAATAACGTTGTGATTACTCCGGAAGTTAGAACTGTGGAAGTAACCGGAAAAGACGGAAACATCGAAAAAATAGAAAAAACAATTAATGTAAATTCTTCAACTCCCGCACGTCGTTTGGTTTTCAGCTATCTTAAAGATAAAGACGCTGTTAAAGAACTGTTTGGAACAATTGCTACTAAAATAGCCGATCGTCCGGGCGGATATACCAGAGTGTTGAAAGTGGGATTTCGTCAAGGAGATGCTGCTGAAATGGCTATGATTGAACTGGTAGATTTTAATGAAAACGCATTGAAATCCACTTCAAAGAAAGAAGTTAAGAAAACCACTCGTCGTAGTCGTAAAAAATCGTCCGAAGCTAAACCGG
>JAISRS010000246.1 GCA_031273485.1 Prevotellaceae bacterium | reverse complement strand
ATGAACCTGATATTGCCAGCTTTTCATATGTATTCTGTAAAACACTTAATGCAATGTACCAATTAAATGGCAAAGAGTTTTTTCTTTTTAAATTGATTGTATCAAAGAATTTCTTCATTCTACATTTTGAGTATGGCAAGCCTACATCGGCTTATATTAGGGAAAATAATGATTTAGCTGCTTATCTAAATAAGCTGACTTCTCAAGGCACAGAAGCGCAGGATGGCTATCGAATAAAAAAGATTATTAAAATTTATGGCCATGGCAGATTTATTATTGCAAAACCAAAAGATAAAAAATATTGGCTGCGATCAATAGCATTGCGGGATGCCGATGATACTATTGCTGAATATATAGAGGCTCGTCATAATAATGATTAGGGATATACAGCAATCAAATTCTATACCTGTTTCTGATTCGCTTTCCGTACAATCAAGCCAAGAAATAGAAATTATTTTTAAATTCATTGATTTCTCTATAAGCAAATTTTATGACTATTATTTGGAATATGGCGACTCGGAAATGGAAGATAGAATTTCAGATCTGTTAGTATCTTGTTTTAACGAACAGCTAGTTTTATTTAAAAATGGTTTTCTTTCGGTTATATTTAAAAACAAGCCAACAGAAGCAGGTTCAACACGACAGCCAGATATAGGTGTTGAGCCAAAGCAAATAAAGAAACCTTTCAAGCCTATCATTGTTCTTGAAGCAAAGCGGCTATATGATTCTTCTCATTCCCATGAATATGTTTACGGTAATACGGGAGGTATTGAACGCTTTAAGCGTTGCTTACACGCAGTTGATGACAATATATGTGGAATGATAGGGTATATTCAAGTTCAGGATTCAAATTATTGGTTTGCCAAAGTAAATGATTGGATAGGTGGGCTTGCAGAAGAGAATACAGACGAAACTATTGATTGGACATGCGAAAATGAAAAATTGATTCCTGTAAATTCGTTTATGAATGGTCAAAAGTATTCATCCTTAAATCATCGAAAACCAAAAGATGATTTCATTCGAATTCTTCATTACTTTGTTAAATTGACATAACAGTAAATAAATAAGAGACGAATATGCCAAAGAAGAATTCAGCGTTGAAAACAGATACCCCTCAACCAATCTCGGCAGACGTTCTCTATAAGCTGTCTCTGCTCATTGAGAAAAGTAAACAAAAGGCCGTTTCAGAAATAGGAGGAGCTGTCAATATGTTATTCTGGTATGCCGGAAACCGGATAAATGATGAACAACAGGGTAATGCAAAAGCGGCTTATGGAGTAAAACCATGATAAACGATGATATTGTCAGAATTAAAGACAGCATACTCAATACGGTAGGAGATGATTGTGAAAAAATTATTCTCTTTGGTTCGTATGCCTATGGCACGCCGAGGGAAGACAGTGATTACGACTTCTATGTGGTTTTGAAAGACGGAACGGAACACCCTATTCTTATTATGCAGAAAATCTACGAATTCATGTGCGATACAAAATACAAACCCGTAGATGTACTTGCGAATTATAAATCGCAGTTTGAGTGGAGAAGTACCCAGCCCACATTGGATCGAACCATAGCGAACAAAGGAGTTGTTTTATATGAGCGAAAGTAAAATCGTGCGGGAATGGCTGCGATATGCCAATAATGACCTTGTCGTGGCAAAACACTGTTTTGAAGAATTTAACCCAAAACAAACCGAGATTTCAGCCTATCATGCCCAACAATGCGCGGAAAAATCCTTAAAAGCATATCTGATTTATAAGGATGTTGATCCGCCAAGAATCCACGATCTAAAAATACTATGCAAAATGTGCCGGGAAAACGATGATACGTTTTCTGCTATCGAAATTGTATGCGCTCACTTAACACCCTTTGGCGTTGCCGTCCGCTATCCCGATGAAATTGCTCCGAATGAAAGCATGGTAGCAACTGCCCTCAGAAATGCCCGGCAAGTTTACGATTTCTGCCTGGCGAAGATTGGTTATGCTGTGTGATACAGAGTATGGGGGAATTAAAATCAAAGAAGGAAACAAATGAAAAACTTGGTAATAAAAGAAGTCATCCAAAGTGGTCATATCAATATTCTTATTGGTTCAGGCTGTTCACGGCCTTATCTTAATACGCTTTCTGATATTGAGAAAAAAATGAATAATGAAAAAACTCGTGAACAGGCACAATATGATGTCATTTGCGGATACACCATAATTCCCTGTTTTCCGGCAAACCGAATCAGCAACGCTAGTACCTTGTTTAAACTAAATAGCAGGAAAAGAATTTTAACCACGAAGGCGCATCGAACCTCCGGTTCGCAGGCGAAAAAGGGAAGAAAACAGGAAGATTAGCTCTGTTTTTCTTCTCTATTCTTCCCTCCTTATTCGCCTTCTGCGCCTTTGCGGTTGTTATTTATCCATGTTTTTAGTCCAACAAGGTCCTGGTTTTTACAGAATAAGGATTTACAACGAACTGGCGGAAATGTATCTACCGTAAATTGCGCAACTTTCCTAGTTTCGTAAACAGCCGGAACGTTAAATTCGACTTTCAGCCAAGTAGTTTTTCCGCTTTATTCATCCGTTTCCGCGTTTACGCACATCATTCCTGCGTTTTGTAACGGCAGACATACCGATCATGGCAAGGAGCGTGAAGACATAGGGGATGGCCAGAATAAAGTCCGCCGGTACGCTGAATATCCCCTGGGCGTAGTTGGAGAAGGCATCGGCCAGGCCGAAAACAAAAGCCGCGGCGAGGAGGCCCGGGGGTTTGCGGTTTCCGAGGAAGATGATCACTAAGGCGATCCACCCCTTGCCGGCGGAGATGTTCGGGACAAAGACCCCCAGGTTCAGGCTAAGGAAGGA
>JAISRS010000216.1 GCA_031273485.1 Prevotellaceae bacterium | reverse complement strand
CGGACTCCTCTTTTATCGTATCAGATAAACATACCGCTTCAATTCTTTTTGATTGTTCCGCTTCCGATGAGTGGCTGGAAGCGTTGGAAGAGCAAGACCATATTACCGAATTTTATATTCTTGCAAAGGACAATGCCGTTTTCGCTTCACTGAAAGAGCGGGTAAACGAATTATTAGGTCCGGTAATGGTATCAGAGAATATAAAATGTCCCATGAAAGACGGCTTTGCTGCCAATGTAGAATACTTCAAACTCGGTTTTCTCGACAGAGAAAGCGTCTCCCTTGGCCGTCAGTTTCGGGAAATCCTGCCCCTCCTATGGCTCAAAGCCGGGGCAATAGGGAGCCGTCCCAAAGTCCCCAGAGGACAAATTCCCGGCATACTTATTCTCCCGCAAAACAGGTTCGCCATTCTCAATAACGAAGAACTTTCATCCCAATTTATTCAGAAACTTAAACAGGAAAACGATATTTCTACCGTGTATATCGTTACCAATTCAGAAGCCGTCTATCGGCATATAGCCTCGCAGGTAAAAGCGCGCAAAACTTACCAGCTTTACCGGGATTACATTGATAATTTTGTTCTTGGCGCAGGGAGCGATACCCCATGAGAGATACCTTATTTCCTTTTCAGGAAAACGCCGTCATCGAACTTCATCAAAAGATAAACAATGCCCATGCCTTGTGGAACGAGAATAACCCTCAGATTATTTCTTTTTCGGCCCCCACAGGTTCAGGTAAAACAATCATCCTTACAACCCTTATTGAAGAAATTGTATTCGGGTCCACGGAAAACGATGCGGAAAATGACGCTGTTTTTGTATGGCTTTCCGATATGCCCGAATTAAACGAACAGTCCCGGCTCAAAATAGAAGGGAAATCCGACAAACTCTTTGTCCGCTGCCTTGAAACCATAGACGCTTATTTTGATCAGGAGTATTTTTCAGGCGGAATGGTCTATTTCCTCAATACCCAAAAATTGGGAAGTGAAAAACTCCTTACCCAGCATTCGGACAGCCGCCAGTTTACCATCTGGGAAACCTTAACCAACATCGCCCGTAAATCCCCGCACAGGTTTTATGTTATCATAGACGAAGCCCACCGGGGAACATGGACAAATCAGCGGGCCGAAAAAACGGCGCAGTCCATTATGCAGAAATTCATCTTCGGCAGCAAAGAAGACGAGCTTTGCGTAATGCCTTTGGTTATCGGCGTAACGGCTACACCCCAGCGTTTTCAAAATCTTATTAGCGGTACAAGTTCCACCATTCAGAATGTCAAAGTGTCCCCGGAAGATGTGCGTGATTCCGGGCTGTTAAAAGACCGTATCATCATTCATTATCCCGAAATAGAAATAAATGCCGATATGACCATGTTTCAAAACGCCGTCGATGATTGGCGTAAAAAATGCAAAACATGGGCCGCCTATTGTGAAGACTCTGGGGAAAAGCGGACGGTAAAACCTGTCCTTGTAGTACAGGTCGCCGATGGAAACGATACCGCCGTAACAAAAACAGATGTAGCGGACTGCCTTCGTATTCTTGAAAAAACTTTCAACCGTCCCCTGCTTCCGGGGGAAGTTGTTCATACCTTTAATGATAAGGGCAATGTTTCTTTCGGCAATTATGTTATGCGTTCAGTTGAGCCCTCCCGCATAGAAGAAGACGAAAAAATCAATGTCGTTTTCTTCAAAATGAACCTTTCAACAGGATGGGATTGCCCACGAGCCGAAACCATAATGTCATTCCGCAGTGCCCGGGACTATACCTATATCGCCCAGCTTCTAGGCCGCATGATACGGACACCCCTTGCAAGGCGTATCGCTTCCAGCGCCTATTTAAACAATGTCAGCCTTTTTCTCCCCTATTTTAATGAAGAAACCGTCCTCAATGTTGTTAAAGCCCTCCAGGAAGGCGAAGCATCCATTCCGGCAGAAACCGGAACAGGCCGCCAGATGGTTACCATGGAAAGAAATAGAGACCTTGCCGATATTTTTACCGCCGCCGCTCCCCTGATAACCTACCGGGTTGATAAAGCCCGAAAGCTGCCGCCGTTAAAACGGTATTATTCACTTTCCCGCGCCTTAACTCTGGACGACATAGACACCAATACCTGGAAAATAGCCAAAAACACCATTTTCAAAAAAATTGAAAGTGAATTGGAGAAAATGAAATCCAATGGTTCTTATGATGAAGCGGTTAATAGCATAACAGGGTTTGGCCTTAAATCTCTTATATTTGATTACAGCGGTAACGCTTACACCTTTGATAAAACTAAAAATATTTTATCAGTCTCAGAATTTGATATAGAAGGTACTTTTAACCGGGCCGATAGAATCCTCGGCGATGGCTTGGGAAAAGATTATTGGGTCCGTCATGGGGACCGGGATCATATCGAAGTAAAAACCGAAGTGATTATATTCGTCAATAATGAAAAAGCCATGCAAAAACTGGGCGGTTTTGCGGAAGGTGAATTTGCGGAAATCTTTGACAAGTATAGTGATGAAATTTATAAATTACCCGAAGCAAGGCAGGATTATTACAATAAACTGGTGGAAACTTCTGATACACCCATCCCTGTTCCGTGGCTGCTTCCATTGTCAATAGACGCTTCGCTATCGTCTAATGATAAGCCATATAAAAATCACCTATACCTTTTGGAAGACGGTTCATTCAAATCATCTTTAAACACCTGGGAAGAGGGTGTATTAAAAGAGGAACTCGAAAACGGCGCTATGGCCTGGCTCCGTAACCTCCCCCGGAAAAAATGGGCTTTGCAAATACCCTATCAGGTTAATGGCGTAACAACGCCCATGTTCCCCGACTTAATGGTGGTCAATAAAGCCGGTAAGGATTACCGTTTTAGTATTCTCGAACCCCACGACCCCAGTCTGAAAGATAATTGCGACAAAGCCAGGGGCCTTGCCTTGTTTGCCGAAAAGCATAAGAACGTTTACAGCCGTATTGAGTTAATCCGCAAACAAAAAGGTAAAGACGGCAAGGAACATTTTTACCGCCTTGATATGGGTAAGGTGAAAATACGCAATCTTGTCCGTAGCGTCAGTTCCAATGCCGAACTTGACAGGATTTTCGATAATGAAGCTGTAACTCTTGTATAAATAAGGAGATATAAGTTGTAACTATATGGGACACGAAAGAATTGGCTTTTTACCAAAAACACAAATTTGGCGGCATATTGTTGACCAATTATCCCATTTCAACAATTCTGATGCGGATGTAAGCCAAATAGCAAACTCAACTCTCAATAATATCAGAAAAACCTATGAAAAAATGCCCAATGATGATTCGGTTATCAAAGCCATTCAATATTTGACCATTCTTACAGCTTCGGCAAATACCAATAACCAAATAGATTTTCTTAATAATAACGGTATAGGAATAAATAAAGAAATATCGCTTTTTTCCTTAATTCGTAGCGCAAAAGAATTTGTAAAAACAGAAAATGGCTCCCTCGAATCAAATAAAATAGCCGTTGATGCGTTATTGAATGCTATTACAACATACGAAAGTAATAATCAGAATAATCAGCTATTGTTATTTGATGAACAATCTTCAAGTATTTGGGCCAATACAGGAACCGGCGCTGTTTTCTGCGACCTTGCTCGGGCATTCTTTTCATCATTCACAGACAGATACCTAAAATATTACCTGGATCGCGAGGCATCGCATGCAATAAATGACTATAATTTAATAGAATCCTTTTCAAATAAGTTAAGTGAACAAATATCAAGACATGCTTTTGAAACATCTAAAATAATGCAGTCCTATGCGGCTGGCTGGTTTAACGTCCACTCAAAAAGCAACTTGCCAAACATAGATGAAATCAAATCTTTCCTAAAATTGACATTTACAAAATTGAGAGAAGAATTTAGAAGGGAGGCTGAAAAATAATGTCCAACCAGCCTCAATCCTATAATATTTATTGCGGTGAGAATGTTACAAGCGCTAATCCTTCGAATGATTACCAATTGTCATACTATAATGTTGATGATTTTAAAGCGAATGTTTCCGCAAGGTTTGCAAAATTTCTTCCCGATGTTACGGTATTACAACCAAAAATATTGGATTTGTTGGAAATAGCTGTTTATGTGTTTTCTTCCGATAGAAGTATATCTCGCGGTGACAGAGTTGGCTTAAATTATAATAAATGGGCCCGCACTTTCAATTTTTATATTCCTGTTCGTGATATAGATTTTTGGAATGATAAAAAAAATACTTCGCCATTATCAGAAGCGCTGGGTTTCATGTCTGGCGACAGAAAATATAATTTTTTCTTTACAAGGTATAAAAACCAAGCCTTTATGGACTATCAACCATCTCTTTTTACAGATGATATAATACCATTGGATGCAAGAGATAATATTGATATAATGTTGTTTTCCGGCGGATTGGATTCTCTTGCCGGGGCAATAGAAATGCTAAATTCAACAAAAGACAAGAATTTATATTTGGTTGGTCATAAAAGTAGTAATAGCGTAGTCAAAACTCAAAATGGTTTAGTAAAAGCACTTTCAGAAAAATATGAAGATAGGATCAAATTCTATGGCTTCGGTTGCCATTTCACTGGTTTATCAAGGGTAGAGGAAACACAACGGACTAGGATGTTCTTATTTTCAGCTATAGCCTTTGCAATTTGCAGTTATTATTCAAAAAACGAATTTTATATTTATGAAAATGGTATTACAAGTATTAATTTACCAAAACAGATGGATGTCATGAATGCTCGTGCAAGCAGGACAACACATCCAAAAACAATAGAATTGTTAAAGAAATTTTATAGTAACTTTGTCAAAGGCTACAAATTCATTACTCCATATTTTAATAAAACGAAGATAGATATTATAAACATTTTTAAACAATTTAATGAAGAAAATCTGATTGCCAGTTCTGTTTCATGTAGTACAACTAGCAAAAATGACAGGGCTTCACATCATTGTGGCACTTGTTCGCAATGTATAGATAGGCGGTTTGCCATTTATGCCACTGGCCTTGAAGATTACTCGGACAATTATGTTAATGATATTATTCGCGGTAATAATGATCCCGAAACTTTAAATAGGCTATATAATACTTTGCGTTTTGTTTCAATGCAGGATTTTTCTACAGAGACCGCATTTTTTATTAAATTTACAAATGAAATTGATGATCTGATAGATTATATTCCGGGTGATAATCCGGATGATAAAGTATCAGAATTATATAGTTTTTATTGCCGTTATGCGGATTCAATGCTACTCGCTGCAAATGCCATGCAACAAAAACATAATGATTTACGTTCTCCTGTACCAGTAAATTCTTTGTTGCAAATTTTGGCAAACAGAGAATATTTTAAAACGCCTTTTCAATCAAGGGTAGAAGAAATTGATAATTATCTAAGAGATAAAATTCGTATTATATTTAGAACGGTAAAACCATCAAATGAAAATGATTTTAATGATAAAGTCGAAGGTTTATTATCCAGTTTGGGTTTATTCAATCGTGAATATCCGCCTTTGAAGTTTGGGATAACTAAATATATTCCCGATCATTCCCAAGACGAATTATTGATTGAATCAAAATATATTAGAAAGCATACTACCCAAAGTGTCGCCTCGCAGGGAATAGCTGCTGATATTACCCAAGTAACACAGAAATCAAAGAAATGCGGAATATTTTTTATTGTTTATGACCCGGAAATTCAAATAAAAAATGATAAAGAATTTATTAATGGTTTTCAAGATGTCAGGGAGGATTGTTTTGTTAGAATATACCGTTAGGTTGAAATCCATGAATATATTTTTATATACTTACAGACATAAATCCTGTATAAATAAACGATGTAAAAGACTAGTTTTACCCTTTCACAAGGAGTGTCTTAATCAATGACTTTGGACAAAACCCAGCTATCATTTATTGCCTCTATCAAGGAGAAAATTCGTCTTGCTCAATATAATGCTCTAAAATCAGTTAATGTCCATTTGATAAATCTTTATTGGGATATTGGAAAAGATATATCGGACAGACAAAGCGAAAGCTGGGGCAAGTCTATCGTCCCGGTCCTTTCAAAAGAACTGCAAAAGGAGTTCCCCGGAATAAACGGCTTTTCTGTAACAAATTTATGGTACATGGCTCAATTCTATAACGAGTATCACGCTGTTGAATTTCTCCAACCACTGGTTGGAGAAATTAGCTGGACAAAGCATATAGCCATAATGAGTAAATGCAAGGATAATCAGGAAAGGCGATTTTATATTATGTCAACCAAAAAATTCGGCTGGTCAAAAAATATTCTTATTAATCAAATAGGGAACAA
>JAISRS010000175.1 GCA_031273485.1 Prevotellaceae bacterium | reverse complement strand
CTCTCTCTCTCTCTCTCTCTCTCTCTCTCTAATAAATTATCGCAATTAACCAACAAATATCTGTTAATTAATTGAAAATTCAAACGATAAGAAAAATTATTACCGGTCATTTCCTTTTTTGTTAATAACTTCTGCAAATATAAAATTGTTTTTTCATATAATGAGCACAATCTTTTAAAAATAATCAGTTAATAATCATTAACCGCATCGGGATTTATCTGCAAATCACATGAAAAAAGTAATCTTTCCATCGTGTTTTATCATCATAAAGAAGGATATAGCTTTATTTTTGTTGCATAATCTTTCATACAATCTATCGTCACTTTTTGTTCCGAAATATCAGAATATGTAAACAACATAAAACCCGGTGCAGGCAAAAAGGGTTAAAGCATAACTGTTTTTATTTATTATGTATGCCCTAACGGGCAAATCGCTTAATCTTCGGCAATTTATCAATTATTCTTATCCGGAACTCAGGTTGACAGGACTTCAAACCCTGCCAGGGTTAAGTTTTGGCGGAAAGAAACAGTCTGTTTCGCGTGCCGGAAGATTTATGTCACGTGTCACAAAGTTTATGTCACGTGTCACAAAGTTTATGTCACGTGTCAGAGAGTTTATGGCACGTGTCACAAAGTTTATGGCACGTGTCACAGAATTTATAGTACGTGTCAAAAGGTCTGATTATCACTTATAATGATCATTTATGCGCCGGTTTTCCCGGACCGTGCGGAAACAAAAAACCGGACCTGATTTTATTTCAAACCAGGCCCGGTTTCATCTCTCACCCTCTCTTATTCGTCGTGATCATGCGCTTCGCCCTCGTGGCTCAGCTCAATATTGATGACCACGTGCGATTCGTTGCCGGCGGCATCCGTACAGAAAACCGTCAGGTGATAATCGCCGGGAGTGGCGTTCTCCGGAATGATGATTTCATGATGATGAATATCCGCATTTTTCTTGCCCGACACATCCCACGAGCGATCGAAACTGAAGTCAACCGTATCTTCGCTGTCCGCTTTCGTTTCATGCGAGTGTCCGTCAAAATTATTGTGAATCTCCACTTTGTACGAATGTAACATTTCGTCGTCCGAAAGTTCCATCTCGAAATGCACATCACTGCCGATCAGCAACACATCCCCTTCTTCGGGTTCGATGAGGTTGATCACGGGTTTGGTCGTATCTCCGCTGTCTTTTTTGTCGCAGGAGATAAACATGGCAGCCATTACCAGGCTGATAACTGTAAATTTGATTATCGTTTTCATTTTATTTTACTTTTAAATGGTATCTTGATTAATACCTGGAAGTTTCGTCCCGGCTCCGGGATTTCCACCTTCCGGTAAAAACTAAGATGATTGTAATACTTTGTGTTAAATACATTGTGAATCGAAAGCGTACATTCCACCCGCGTTCTTCCCGACGGAATATGGACGGACGCGCCGGCATGCAGCAGACTGGCTCCGGGCGTCGGATCCTCATTCCTCGCGACCCGGTGCTGGGCGGCAATGCGTTGCAGTTCGACATACGCCCGCATCCCCTTCCCCTCCCAGGCCAGCGTGTTGCGCATGGAGGCGGGAGGCGAGAAACTCAGCGGAATACGTTCGGCCGGATTGGCGGTATAGACGTATTCGCCGATGAACGTGTAGTTCAGACCGTGAAAAAGGTCGATGCCGCACGTGATTTCCCCTCCCGCAAACACCGCTTCCGTTTCCGTATAGCGGTAAATCTGCCCTGCATGAGGCAACACGGACCATTCGCCCGTAGGCTTCAGGTAGATGTAGTTTTCGAACCAACTGACGAAGGGGGATACCGAAAAAACGACGCGCCCGCCCTCGAAAGCATACGACGCATCCAGCTGCCAGCCCTGTTCGGACGAAAGCGAAGGATCGCCCTGTTCATGGCGAAACGTACCGTGATGCACGCCGTTCGAGGCAAGCTCATTGGCGCCCGGCAAACGGAAACTGCGTCCCGCGTTCACTTTCACCAGATGCGCATCTCCCGGATGCCAGACAATGCCCAGCGAGCCGGAGAAATCCCCGGATTGACGCTTCACCGGATAACTGCGCCATTTATACCGCTCCATTGCCTCATCGCCGTAACCCCGTTCGTCCAGCCAGGCCTCCAGGTAAGCATCCGTATAACCCCGGATATTTATATAACCACAGTCGTAACGGACGCCTCCGCTGACGGAAAACTTCTCCTCCGCCCGCCAGGATGCAAGCCAGTACAGTCCGGTCGTGAACCGGTCGTATTCAGGCAGCAGGAACGAATATCCGGCAATCCGGTTCTGCTGATACTGCACGTCCCACCCGGCCGTATGTTCCCATCCGGGCAGACCGGTCAGTTTGATTTTCGCCGTGGAACTGTACGTGTTCAATAAAAAAACGAGTTCTTTGTCCGGATCCTTCACCGGAACGGGCTGATTGCCGTAATGCGTATGAAACAGGCTTCGCTCTTCCCTGTAATTGCTTTGAAACCCCGCGTCCCAGTATCCGGCCAACCGGTCCCGCATATACCGGTGATGCATACTCGCCTTCAGATGATTGACGGCGCTGTACGGCAACTCCGTATTGCGGCTGTCCCCGTCGCCGGTCAACCGGGAAGCATCGGGAATCCCGTGCGCTCCCGGGAAAAAACCGGTTTTCTGATACGCATTGCTTGCAGCATAACGGGATGAATACCTGCCTTTGCGAGATTCGGTATGAAAGGATACGTCGCGTTCAAGTCCGGCCGTATTTTTCAACCTCCGTCCGTAGACCGGCAGTCGCTGGGTGAGGTAAACAATCGTATCCGCCGGTATCCGGTAGTCGCCGAAATGCTGTTCGGTATAACGGAACCGGGTGTACCGGTTTCCTTTTTTCACACCCGCCATCACCGAAGCGCCGAGCGTCCCGTTCACCGATTTACCCAGCAGGACGGCCTCCCCGGAAACCTGATCATCGGCCGGAGGCGGAAGCGGTACAATCTCAATGGCTCCGCCCATCGCATCACTTCCGTAAAGAAGCGATGCAGGCCCTTTGCGGACAACAACGCGTTCGGTATTGAACGCATCCATCTCAAGGCCGTGATCGGCCCCCCATTGCTGTCCTTCCTGCTTGATCCCGTTTTCCGCGACGATAATCCGGTTGAATCCCATTCCCCGGATCGCCGGTTTGGAAAAACCGGACCCTATGTCCATTGCGTGAATGCCCGGCAGATGTTCCAAAGCCTGTATCAGGTTGCCTGTGAAATGCTCCCGCAGGAAACGGGCGTTCGCCACATCGGTCGGCAACGCAGCCTCGCGGACAATGCGCTTCTCGTAAGATGCACTGACAGTCACCCCTTCCAACTGAATGACTTTCATCGAATCCGCTTCCTGAGCATGTACGGGCAGGACAGCCCATAACAGTATGAACACCGCCGGAATATATCCGGTATGCATATTTATAACTCGTTAAACTGTGATTAGATACGGCGTGAGGCCGTTTTGCCGCCTCGCGCCATGAAAAACATACATGTCAACCGTTTGCCGGCGGTCCCCGCAGGCAGCGGGGGAAAAATGCGTGAAGTAATATGTGTTCCTGATAAACAACAGGATCAACAGCGTGACGGGCGACGGGAATCCGTATTTCAAGCGGTTCCGTTTCGACGAAAGAGGAAAATGAAAACTGGCAAACCGGACAATTGTCGCAATCGTGCTTCGCATGTCCTGCTCCCGGGCAAACATCCGCATGGACGTGCATGTGGGCGGATTTCGCCACATAAGGCGTTATAAATATGGCCAGAAACAGCCATACCATAATGATCCTGCTTTTTGCTCGTTGTTTCACTTTAAATTCTTAGTTTGCTTTCTTTTTCGTTTTGCGCCGTAAAGATAGCATAAAAACGAATATGAATACCGTTTTATCGCCGAAAAATCATATTTCACGAAGAATCATACGGGAAGAGCACGTTGGAAAATGGGTAAGAAACTGTTTAAATTTTTCAAGAAAAGGATTTGAGGGATAAAAAGTAGCTTTTGCGCAGTCGGAATTTTTGATAATAGCGGGCTATTTGATGAAATTCCGACAAGATAAAAGCCTTTTTAGACCCAAATAACTCCGTAGAAAAATTTTTAAACAGTTTCTATATACAACGGATTTTTGCGAAGAAGAATATACGCTTTTCCCTTTTTTCCCGTTAAATAACAGATAAAACGAGATGTGATGAAGATTCGTATAGTGGCAACGTGGTTGTTGTTGTTTCTCTCCATAAATCTGTTTGCCCAGGGTAAACGGATTAAAATCTCCGGCAACGTGCGGGATGCCGACGGCAATCCGCTGGATCTGGTCGCCGTCCAGGTGAAAAACACGTTCACCGGAGCCATGACGAACGAACAGGGTTTTTATTCCCTTTCGGTCGCGCCGGGAGATTCGATTGCTCTGATATTCTCCTGTTTGGGATACAATAAAGCGGAGCGGATTATCCCCCATGCCGGCCAGGATATGCGTGTGAACGTGCAGATGAATTACACCTCGCTGGAATTGAGCGAAGTGAACGTGACGGCCACACGCCGGCAAACCACCACCATGGAAACGATCGATGCCGCCCGGCTGAAGATTCTGCCCGATCCGTCAGGCGGAAATATCGAAAGTCTGGTTGTGACGCACGCCGGCGTTTCGTCTGCCAGCGAACTGAGTTCACAATATTCGGTGCGCGGAGGAAGTTATGATGAAAACATCGTGTACGTGAACGGACTGGAAGTCTTCCGTCCGTTGCTGATTCGTTCGGGCGAACAGGAAGGACTTAGTTTTATCAACCCCAGCATGACAAAGGAAGTGCAATTTTCCGCCGGAGGTTTTGAGGCGCGGTACGGTGACAAAATGAGTTCGGTACTGGACATCACCTACAAGCAACCGGAAGAATTTGAATCCTCTGCCTCCGTCAGTTTTCTGGGCGCAAATGCATACGTGGGCAGTTCGGCCGGAAAATTCACGCAAGTCACCGGACTTCGCTACAAAACGGGCCGTTCATTGCTGGGCACGCTGGATACGAAGGCGGAGTACGACCCGGTTTTCATCGACTTTCAAACTTATCTGACATATCGCTTAGCGCCCGGGTGGGACGCCAGTTTTCTGGGAAACATCTCGTCGAACAACTATAAATTCATTCCTCAGGAAAGGGAAACTTCTTTCGGCACCCTCAACAATCCGCAGAAATTCACCGTTTGGTTTGACGGGAAAGAACGGGATAAATTCCAGACACTGTACGGCGCATTCACCCTGAAACACCGCCTGGGCGAAAAATCCGAAATCGGCCTGCAGGCATCTGCTTTCAGCAGTCATGAAGAAGAAAGTTACGACATCACGGGCGTCTACCGGATGGACATGACCGCCACGGAAGAAACGGAAAACGCCTTCGAAGCCCTGTCGGTCGCTACTTATCACGAACACGCCCGGAATCGCTTGCAGGCAAACGTGGCGCACCTGGGTCTGTACGGCATGTCGCAACTGACGGCAAATCACACATTGAAGTGGGGTGCAAATATACAGATGGAAAACATCATTGATAAAATCAGCGAGTGGGAAAACCGGGATTCGGCCGGTTATTCGTTGCCGCAGACGGGAACGGAAGTGAATATGATTGCAAATCTTTTTTCGGACAACAAACTGAAAAGCGCCCGCTATTCCGGTTATCTGCAGGATGTTTTCAAATTCCGCACCTCGCAGGGTCTGTTCACCGTCGTGGGAGGCGTAAGGGGCAGTTATTGGACCTACAATAATGAATTTATTTTCAGTCCGCGGATTTCGGCAGGCTTTATCCCGAACACAAACCAGGACTGGACGTTCCGTCTGGCGACCGGACTTTACTACCAGCCTCCTTTCTACAAGGAACTGCGCGTCGAAACAACGGATACATACGGAAACAGTGTGATACGGCTAAATGGGCGGCTGAAGTCGCAGCGTTCGCTTCATTTCATTGCCGGCGGCGACTATGCCTTCAGGGCGGTAAGGCGAAATTTCAAACTGACAACGGAGATGTATTATAAAAAGCTGGATAACATGAATCCCTACACGGTGGAAAACGTGAAAGTCCGTTATTACGGGGAGAATTGTGCGACGGGATACATCGCCGGACTGGACATGAAAATTTTCGGGGAATTTGTTCCCGGTACCGATTCCTGGCTCAGCCTGTCGTTGATGAAAGCAGAGCAGACCATCCGGAAAGAAACCAAAGCGCCGCTGCCGAACAGCCGGGGATACAACCTGTCGCTTTATTTCCAGGACTATTTGCCCGGATACAAACGTCTTATGTTGAATCTGAAAGGCGTATTGGCCGGCGGTTTTCCGGTGACGGCATCCCGCAAAGGCTACGAAGACGGTTTCCTCTACCGCCGTACGCCGCCTTACCGCCGTGTAGATATTGGTCTGACGTATCAGCTGGCCGGCCCGGACAACATGATAGAACGGCGTTTCTTTCGCCATTTCAAGAATATATGGCTGGGAATCGACGCCTTTAATCTGCTGGACATAAAAAATACCGTTTCCTACTACTGGATTACGGACGTATATAATGAACAATATGCCGTGCCGAATTATCTGACCGGCCGCCAGTTGAACCTGCGAGTATCAGCCGATTTCTGAGCGCACAAAGGACTTCTTTCCGCCATATTGTCAGTTCCTGTCAGCACATTCGTTTTTTTAACGTTTATCTCTGTTTTGGCACACATTTTGAACAGATGCAGAAAACAAGTAAAATATAAAACAGAGTATAAATCAAAATTAAAATAAAAACTATGGGAAAAATTATTGGAATTGACTTGGGCACTACGAACTCTTGTGTTGCCGTATTGGAAGGAAACGAACCGGTAGTCATAGCGAACAGTGAAGGAAAAAGAACAACCCCCTCCATTGTCGCATTCGTAGACGGCGGCGAACGCAAAGTGGGTGACCCGGCAAAACGTCAGGCTATCACAAATCCCCGGAAAACGATTTTTTCGATCAAACGTTTTATGGGCGAGACTTATGAACAGGTACAGAAAGAAATTGCGCGCGTACCCTACAAAATAGCACGTGGAGACAACAACACCCCTCGTGTGGATATCGACGGACGGCTTTATACCCCGCAAGAAATATCCGCCATGATACTTCAGAAAATGAAAAAAACAGCCGAAGATTATCTGGGACAGGAAGTGACGGATGCAGTCATCACCGTTCCGGCATATTTCAGCGACGCCCAACGGCAGGCAACAAAAGAGGCTGGTGAAATTGCCGGACTGAATGTTCGCCGGATTGTAAACGAACCGACAGCCGCATCACTGGCTTACGGTCTCGACAAGGCAACAAAAGATATGAAGATTGCTGTTTTTGACTTGGGCGGCGGTACATTCGACATCTCCATCCTGGAATTGGGCGGCGGCGTATTTGAAGTAAAATCAACCAATGGCGACACACACCTCGGCGGAGATGATTTCGACCACGTGATTATCGACTGGTTGGCAGAAGAATTTTTAAAAGACGAAGGCCTCGATTTGCGGAAAGAGCCGATGGCGCTCCAGCGTCTGAAAGAAGCAGCCGAAAAAGCAAAAATAGAACTGTCCAGTTCAACAAGCACCGAAATCAATCTGCCGTACATCATGCCGGTCGATAATGTGCCAAAGCATCTGGTAAAAACATTGACCCGCTCCAAATTCGAGCAATTGGCCGACAAACTGATTCAATCGTGTATTGAACCTTGCCGGAAAGCGATTTCCGATGCCGGAATGACAACCTCGGATATAGATGAAGTCATTCTTGTAGGTGGTTCGACCCGTATCCCGGCCATTCAGGCGCTGGTGGAAAAGTTCTTCGGCAAAACACCGTCCAAGGGTGTAAACCCAGACGAAGTTGTAGCCGTGGGCGCCGCTATTCAGGGAGGCGTGATGAGCGGCGAAGTGAAAGATGTGGTACTGCTGGACGTCACCCCGCTGTCATTAGGCATCGAAACGATGGGCAGTGTGATGACGCGGTTGATTGAAGCAAATACGACGATCCCGACAAAGAAATCGGAAGTATTTACCACTGCCGCAGATAATCAGCCTTCGGTTGAAATACATATCCTGCAGGGTGAACGTCCCTTGGCGAGAGACAACAAATCCATCGGGCGGTTCCATCTGGACGGCATTCCGCCGGCACCGCGGGGCGTGCCTCAAATTGAAGTAACGTTCGATATTGATGCCAACGGAATCCTGAATGTATCGGCAAAGGACAAAGGCACCGGTAAGGCGCAAAGTATCCGTATCGAAGCATCCAGCGGCCTGTCGGAAGAAGAAGTCAAACGAATGAAAGACGAAGCGGCCGCGAATGCCGAAGCCGACAAGAAAGAAAAAGAGCGTATCGACAAAATTAACCATGCCGACAGTACAATTTTCCAAACGGAAAAACAACTGAATGATTTAGGCGATAAACTGCCGGCTGATAAAAAAACACAGATTGAAGCGGCTCTGAACAAATTGAAAGAAGCGCATAAGGCACAGGATATTGAAGGTATTGATGCAGCATCAGCTGAATTGAACAGTGTATTCCAGGCTGCCAGTCAGGACCTGTATAATGCACAGAACAGTCAGACGACCGGCGGAGCACAACAACCTGCAGAAGGCGCTACTGCGTCCGGCAACAGTGAAGGAAATGTTACGGATGTGGATTTTGAGGAAGTGAAGTAAGAGCGATTATAATTGATAATCAATAATTATAAAATTCCTGTAAACTAATTGTTTACAGGAATTTTTTGTTTTTAAATAATCATTGATGATAATGCTTGTATATTGCTTTTTATCGCATATTTGCAACATATACGAATAACGATTTATTATATGGGGAATAGCGAGTTGAAAATTCCAAAAGTTTGCAAACATTGCGGCAAACAGTTTGAAGCAAAGACAGTGATTACACGCTTTTGTTCCAAAGAGTGCTGAAGTCGTTTTGCTTTTCGGCATTTCGCGAGATACCATTTATCGCCTTGTGCGTTTGGATAAAATTCCCGCAATCAATTTAGGCAAGCGGCTGACAATAATCAGCTGCATACACATTGAAACAATGTTTACACCGTTGGCAGTTGTGCTAACCGCCCTCGAAGTTCAGCCCAAGAAAATGGACTATTCGCAGGAAAAATGTTACACAATCGGCGAAATCACAGAAAAGTTTGGCGTCGTTTCTCCATCCGCTGTCAGCAATACCATTAGGCGCAATTCTATACCTAAAAAACAGATAAGCAAATTTGTATATGTCCCCAAAGAAGAATTTGACCGCATTTTTGCAAATAAAAAGTAATCGGACATGAAACAGTTGAACAGGACAAAAGTAACCGTAAGAATACGCAAAGCTGTTTTTCGTAATGAATGGTATTTATGCATAGAAAGTTATCCTGTATTTATGTCGGACAAAAACAAGCCGCAGCGCATAGTTGAATCGTTAAATCGCACAATTACAAGTATTGTTTGGAATAAGAAGCGCACCGCCCGAACTACTGAATCGTCCAAAACATTCAAGCCGAAAAGAGATGAGAACGGCGTAATCGTGTGCAAAACCGAAATAGACCAACAAGCGTGTTTGTATGCCGATGGCGTTCGTAAGCTCCGCCAACGCGAATATGATAATGCCGATTTGTACAGCGATACTGAAACCGCACAAGCCGAACAAAAGGAGCGTTCGCAACAAAATTTCATTGAATATTTTGAAGCTACTTCCAAGAAACGCCACGCCAATAGTTCGCAGTCAATTATAACCAATTAGCAACGTACCCTTGATTTTCTAAAACAGTTTACTGGCGAAATTTTGTTGTTTTCCAAAATAGATAACCGGTTAGCCGAAGAGTTTAAGACATTCCTTTTGTCTGCTCCATGTGGAGGAAACAGAACCGGAACAATCGCCCGAAACATCGCAGCAACCTATTTTTCTGTTTTCAAAGCCGCACTAAAACAGGCTTTTGTCGATGGATATTTAACGGTTAACTTATCCGCTAAAATCAAAGGGATACAAGACCAGGAAAGCTGCCGCGAGTTTTTAACAGCAGAAGAACTCAATACGCTGGTCGCCACGTCTTGCGACCAACCAATGCTTAAAAACGCTGCATTATTTTCTGCTCTTACCGGCTTACGTCATTGCGATATTCAAAAAATGCGCTGGAAGGAAATACAAATTGACGGCGACCAAGTCCGCCTCAATTTTACACAACAAAAACAAAAGGCGTTGAATATATGCCCATTTCGCCGCAGGCGTTGGCACTTTGCGGCGAGCCGCAAAAGCTCGATCAACTTGTTTTTGAAGATTTGCCCGACCCCGTTTGGATTTCTAAACCGCTCAAACGTTAGATTGAATCCGCTGGCATAACAAAGAAAATTACTTTCCACTGTTTCCGTCACACCTTCGCCACGCTGCAATTAACAAACGGTACGGATATTTATACCGTCAGCAAAAATTAAAATTTTGCAGTTTTATTAATCCGAAAAAATCAGTAAGTTTGCACTTTCAAATTAGTTTTATTTTAAACAAGGTCGCATTATTAAAAAAATTGGATAAGCATAAAAAAATACTTATAGGTTCAATGGTTGGGTTCTTGTCTTCTATTATTACAGTGGTCAAAACCGTGAAGGAGGTAATTGAGAATCTGTGTTGGATTTCAATGTTTACAACTGTATGGTTTTATATTGCTATAGGATTGATAATGTTGTCTATATCTATGTATATACAATATAAAAAAAATAAACAGTTGGAAAACGCAGGGGTGATTCCGATAATTAATAATAGACATTTTTTGGGCAATGTACATAAAAAACAAGAAAGAAGTAAATATATTGATAACAATATGTCTATAATATTATTGGAAAAGATAACAGAAATTAATGGAACAAGTGAACGCAAAGATTCAAAAACAACAATGAAAATATATGGGGAATTATTAAGAGATTCAGATAACTTTAAGTTTATTATTGCGAATGATTTATCCTCGTCAGCTTCGAAAGATAAAATAACGATTACAGCTAAAGACGCCAGCAATAATAGCAACCTTAATGTCTCTACACTTGATAAAGACGGTTATAACAAAGAGTTTATCATTTCTTATGAAAGAAGAAGAACAGCGGGTTCTTTTATCAGATTAGAAATTTCGTGGGTTTGGCCTAAAATGTTTGATATTAAAAATGACTATATTACATTATCTACTTGTTATTCAGAAATAACAAAAAAAATCAAACATACACTTATTCCTCACAACAAACAAACTTTTGATAAAATATCACTTTGGAAATATGAACTTTCAATGAGAGATGCTTTATTTGTGCGTGAAATATCAAAGCAAGATGGCGTATTCTCCTACGAAATTGAAAACCCGGATAAAATGATGGATTATATTATATGTTATGAAACTGAATAAATTAGAATTTGAAATACAATGGTTAATTTGAAAGATATACTTGATACGGATACTATTTTGAAAGAAAAATACCGTATTGAAAATTTGGATAATAGCATTATTACATTAGAATTGGTTATTAGCCAAAAATGCAATCTGCAATGTAAGCATTGTTACTTTGGCGATAAATTACCAAGCAAAAGCCCATTATCGCGTGATGAATGGATTAACATTATAGAAAATGCTATACAAAATGGAATTAAACATTTTCATTTTTCAGGGAAAGAACCATTATTAAATAATGATTTGTTTTCTGTATTAAGTTATATTGCAAAACAAAAAAATAAATATAGTTTATTTTATGGCATTGTAAGTAATGGCATAAGTGTTGAAAAACATATATACGAAAAACTTTTATCGACAAATTTAGATTACATTGAATTTAGTGTTGAGGGGACAAAAGACATTAATGATTTTATTCGTGGAAATAACCATTTTGAAAAATTGGTAACGAAATTAGACTCTTTATTGCCTAATGATAAAATCAGTACTTCAACGACTTTATCAGAAATCAATAAAGATTATTTTTTGGATTTATTGGATATATTGATAGAAAAGAAAATGACAAAGATATTTGCTGCACCCTTACATTTTGTAGGTAGTGCTATACAAAACTCTTTAAATATAATTTCACCTATTGATTTGTTAAATATTATAGAAAATTCAATCAAAAAAATAACACAACTGAAAAGTACCAATCAAGAAATAGATTTAAAATTTTGTATCAGTGACTTTTATACGGAATATTTGATTAACAATGAACATTTTATGTCAGAAAAGTTAAAGTTATATTTAGAATATGGTAAACCTATATATTGGAATATTAATGGACATATTGTTGAAATTGCATTGCAGTTTGTTGATATACCATTTTTAAGGCAACTAATAATAACAGATGACGGTTATATATTATCTGATGCTGATGACATAAATAAGCGCAATTATTATGAATTAAGTTTGGATAATGTAAAAAAATGTAACTTTTGCGAAATAATGAAATTAAGAAAAAAATATATTAGTAATTATTTCACGAATTTTTTATTTTGAAA
Organism: Prevotellaceae bacterium; assembly: GCA_031273485.1. Classification (GTDB taxonomy): domain Bacteria; phylum Bacteroidota; class Bacteroidia; order Bacteroidales; family UBA932; genus JAIRLF01. Next base: position 10,656 of record JAISRS010000175.1, on the reverse strand, counting down.
ATGAAAAAAATAAAAATTGAAATACTACCTGTTGAAGCGGGAAGTGATTCAGGCAGTAAAGGGTTGTTCTTTTTCAATAAAAAAAATTGGATAAAAGAAAAGAACAACAACAACAAAACTAAAAATATTTGGACTGCGCGAACTTGTAATCCAATTACAATTTTCTGGCATAGGTTTGATGTTCGAAACCGAGAGCGGCACATTGGCCCAAACATTCAAATCCGAGCACGGCAACTATTCCGATGGTTTTCGCAAAGCGTTCCACCACGAAAAAATATCATACCTGCGGCGTAAAGACTGCGAATATGTAACGCTCGAAATGCCCCGCTTGTCGGCGTTGCATCGGGTACACCCCGACTGCAACGCCTCATTCCTGATGCCGAAAACGGCTTGTTCCGCCATTTTATGTTCTATCCAATGAATATCCGTTTGCAATAGATTGATGTGTTTGCCTGCAATGAACACGAATCGTTATACCAACGCTTTAATCGTTTCGGCGAACAGTTTTTTGACTTTTACAAAACGCTCAAACTGTACAATAATATCTGCTTTTCGCTCTCAAATGCCCAACAGAAGCAATTCAACGCCTATTTTGAACAGATACAGCAACAATATTGGGAACTTTTGGGCAATGATTATATAGGTACAATTCGCCGTTTGGGGTTAATTACTTTTCGCGCGGGAATGATGCTTACTGTTTTGCGGATAATGGATAGCGGTAACATAAACACTACAATCGTTTGTTCCAACACCGATTTTCAAATTGCAATGGAAATTTTGAAAGTACTTTTACAACACTCCGCCTTTGTTTTTCGGCAGTTACCTGCGGCAACACCCGCACAAATCAGCAACCCAAAAATGGCACTGTTCCAAGCCTTCCCAGACCAATTCGACCGCGCCAAATATCATGAAATTGCTGCGCAATTACAAAACCGCCAACAAGCAAATTGCCCGATTTGTCAATGCAGGGCTGCTTACAAGACAAACTCACGGCAGTTATACCAAGAAAAAGGAGTGATAACATACAATATACTAATTACAAGCGAGTTGTATTTTTGCTGTTATAAATAAGCATTAAAAAAAACATAAAAAACCGTTATATCGAAAAAATCAGTAATTTTGCAACGCAAAATTTCGTAACATGGATATGATGTATAGTTTAAAATTCATAGACTTATTCGCCGGTGCAGGTGGCTTGTCCGAAGGCTTTATTCGGGCGGGCTATACGCCTTTGGCACATATCGAAATGGACAGGTACGCCTGCGACACGCTGAAAACCCGTGCTGCTTTCCACTATCTTAAAACCAACAACCAACTGCAAAAGTACAAAAAATATCTTTACGAAAAACAGGAAAAGGAAGATGGCAGCAAACTTTGGACGCAGATTCCCAAAGAAATAATTGATACCGTTATTCAGTCTGAAATCGGAGAGAAAACCATTGCCGGTATTTTCAAGAAAGTTGATACTCTGATAGGCAACAAGCAGGTTGATATTATCGTTGGCGGTCCGCCCTGTCAGGCGTATTCCGTTGCAGGTCGCGCACGAATGGGCAAAGCCGTTGAGAAAGACCCCCGCAACGAACTTTACAAATATTATGTAAAATTCTTAGAACGTTACCAGCCGAAAATTTTTGTGTTTGAAAATGTTTTGGGTATTCGTTCCGCTAAAAACGGAAAACCATTGAGAGACTTTATCCGATTAGTAGAAAGGGCTGGATATAAAATGGATTTGAAAATTCAGACTGCCTCAGAACACGGCGTATTGCAAAACAGGCAACGTGTTATTATTATAGGTTGGAAAGAAAAAGACAAAAGCGGAAAACCGACTAAATTTTGTTATCCTGATTTGGAAAGAGAAGAAATGCCATACGAGGTACTGAACGACTTATTTTCAGACCTGCCAGAACGAAAGGCAGGCGAGGGGACATTATGTGCGCCTGTAGAATACGTTAAGCCGCTTTCCCAAATGAAATATCTGAAAAAATCAGGCATTCGCGGTACTGTCAATTTTACGACCCAACACATTGCAAGACCGCATAACGAAAATGACCGTGAAATATATCGCAGGGCTGTTCTGTTGTGGCGAAATGGGAAAAAACGTCTAAATTATGCAGAACTGCCCAAAGAACTGCAAAAGCACAAAAACAAAATATCTTTTCTTAATCGTTTTCAGGTTGTTAATCACGATGGTTATTGCCATACCGTTGTTGCTCATATTGCAATGGACGGACATTATTATATCTATCCCACATTAAACCCAACAATCGACAATGTTCGTTCCATTACCATACGCGAAGCCGCCCGCCTGCAATCATTTCCAGATGATTACTACTTTGAGGGCAGCCGAAGCTCCGCATTTAAACAAATAGGTAATGCTGTTCCTGTGGTTTTGGCTCATAAAATTGCAGAAGAATTAAAAGAAATGCTGTTATGAATAATAATGTTTTAGCCATTATAGTTGCTTTTTATCTTTCAAAATATAATCAGGAGGGATTGAAAAATTTAGGTTTTGACTCATTTAATGAGGCGTTTGAGAAGACGGCTAAGTTATTAAATGTAAAGAAAAACTATGTCAAACTGAGGCGTGATGAATTCGATCCTATTTATCCTTGGCGGCAAGGGTGGAAAAGACCGATGGACAAAAGAATTATCAGGACAATTGAGATATTAGATGAATTGGAGGAAGCAGATATGAGAGATATTGCCAATAATATCTTGTATAACCCTTCTTACAGAGATGTTGAAGACCTCAGAGATATTATAAATCTTATAAAGAATACGACAAACAATAAAGTTGAAATAGGAAAGTTCATTTTACGATGTCCCACAGGAAAAGCAGCAGAGGAGTTTTTTCGTAACTACTATACTCAAAATAAACTCCCAATTAAAGGGACTTTGGTAGATTGTAGAGATTTTGGTTGTGGATATGATTATAAAATAATAGAAACTAATTTAAATGAAACTTATGTAGAAGTAAAAGGAATTTCTGATTTGTCGGGTGGAATTCTTTTCACTAATAAAGAATGGAAAGTCGCTATGGAACAAAAAAGTAAATACTTTTTATGCATAGTGAGGAATGTAAATGATAAACCAAAAATAGAGTTTATAAATAATCCCTCCCGCGTCTTAAAGCCTACCAAAAATATCCGAACAACCATACAGATTAATTGGACTATTTCGGATAAAGAGTTGAAATCCACATCCAATAATTCTTAAAATAATGATGTATGGATTACGATAAATTACAAAAAGCAGAGGCAATTCCCGAAGCCGCCTCAATGATAGAAACATTTCGGGCTATCGGTTACAGTCTGGAAACTGCCATTGCTGATATTATCGACAATTCTATTTCTGCAAACGCAAAGAACATTTACATTAACCGCCTTTGGCGAGGCGGTAACTCTATCATTACGATAAAAGATGATGGCGATGGCATGAACAGCAGCGAGATAATACAAGCAATGCGACCGGGTGCGCAAAATCCCTTGTCTGACCGCCCTGAAACTGATTTAGGACGTTTTGGTTTGGGACTTAAAACTGCCTCTTTTTCGCAGTGTCGCAGACTTTCCGTTTTAAGCAAACGCAAAGATTATGCACCTGCCTTTTGGTCGTGGGTTTTGGATTATGTTGCTCAAAACGACAAATGGGAATTGCTGCAATGGATACCCGAAGGATTTAAGAACGAGTTAGACAGTTTGCAGTCAGGTACGCTTGTTGTTTGGAGTGATTTAGACAGAGTGCTACCGTCGCAGACGGCTGAAACAGACTACAGCGCAAAGCGAAAATTTTCCGATGCTTTGGATAAAGTGAAAAATCATATTGCTATGACTTTTCACAGATTTCTTGAAGACAAGGCAATTAAAATCTTTTGGGGCGAACACGAAATTACGGCGTGGAATCCGTTTTGCCCAAATGAAAACAAAACGCAGGAACAACCCACCGAAAATATTAACGGTGGTGCAAAAATGAAAGGTTATGTTTTGCCGCACAAAAATAATTTTTCGTCAGAACAGGCATACAAAAAAGCAGAGGGAATGAACGGCTACCCTGCACAGCAGGGATTTTATGTATATCGTGGCAAACGCTTGCTTTTGGCAGGCGATTGGTTAGGATTGTTCCGAAAAGAAGAACATTATAAGTTGGTACGCATACAGATTGATTTGCCCAACAAGTTAGATACCGAATGGCAGATTGATATTAAAAAGTCAAAAGCATACCCGCCCGCGGTTTGCAGGGAACAGTTAGAATCTTATGCAAAGGCAGTTCGCTCCATTGGCAGCGAAGTTTACCGACACAGAGGCAAAATCTTGAAACAGAGAGCCGGACAAAATTTTCAACCGCTTTGGCTTGAAAAGAAAAAAGACAGCAAATGGTCGTTTGTGGTTAATCGTGAGCATTTAATGATTCAGGACTTGAAAAGTTTAGCAAAGGAAAACCCCGAACAAGCCATTGAAAAACTATTGAAGTTTTTGGAAGAAGCAATACCGACAAAAACAATATACATAAACGAAGCACAGGGCGAAGAAACACAGAAAACGCCGTTTTCCGATGTTGATACAAACTTGATAAAAGAAATGCTTTTGTTGATGTACAAAAATCAAATTAAACAAGGCAAAACGCCCGCACAAGCAAAAGCCTTGTTGAAAATACAAGAGCCGTTTAACAATTACGAATATTTAATTGAGCAATTACAATGAGTGAAAATTACCAAGTAGCGATAGAGATATGCCAAAGCATAATCGGCAGGAAAGCAAGCGTTACCGATAGCGAAATAAACAATGCCATCGGCAAGGCAACAATACTGTACCCCGATGTTGATGCTGTTAAGTTGAAAAACGATTTGCTTTCAATGTACAGTGTTAAGATTGACACCTTTCAAATTTTGGAAGGCAGGGAACGCCGCGAGCCGTGGCTGAAAGATTTTCGGGCAAACCAAAAATCAAAGTGGGAGTTTTGGACTCGTTACGCTGAATATCTGGAAAAGCAAAAGAAGTTTGCCCCAAGCGTTATTTTACAATTAGACGAACTGACCGATAAAGTGCTTGATAAACTCTTTAATCCACAACGCTCTGAAATACAGATTGCTAAAAAAGGATTGGTTGTCGGACAAGTGCAATCTGGTAAAACAGCAAATTACACAGGGCTGATTTGCAAGGCAGCAGACGTGGGCTTTAACCTTATTGTTGTTTTGGCAGGTATTCATAACAATTTGCGCAGTCAAACGCAAAACCGCATTGACGAGGGATTTTTGGGTTTTGATACACAGTATGAAAGAGCCTATACAATGAACAAAACAACGAAAATCGGCGTAGGGCTTATTCCGGGATTTGAAAATGCTATTGCAAACTCATATACAACGAGTTTGGAAAAGGGAGATTTCACAAGCAGAGCAACTAACACAGCAGGATTCAACTTCAACGCACCGCAGCCTATTTTATTGGTTGTCAAAAAAAATGCCTCTGTTTTGAAACGCTTGTGTAATTGGCTGCAAACGCAGGCAACAAACGACAAGATTACAAACAAATCGCTTTTGATTATTGATGATGAGGCTGATAATGCATCAATCAATACGAATGTGAAAGAGTTGGATCCGACAGCGATAAACAGGAATATTTGCAAAATGATTTCTCTGTTTAACCGTTCCGCTTATGTTGGCTACACGGCTACGCCGTTTGCCAATATCTTTATTCCACAGAATGAAGAAGATTTATTCCCGCGTGATTTTATCATTAACATTCCTGCCCCGACAAATTATATTGGTCCAGAAAAGGTTTTCGGAACTTCCATTATTCCCGATGATACAAATAATGATTTGTTACCAATCGTTTTTCCGATAAAGGATTATGATTTCTTTGTGCCGCCGGGACACAAAAAAGACGATGATAAACCCACTTTCAGCGACATACCTGAATCATTGAAAACTGCTGTAAAATGTTTCATTGTTACTTGTGCCGTCCGCATAGCACGAGGACAGGGAACAAAACACAATTCAATGCTCATTCACATTTCGCGTTATCAGATGTGGCAAAACCATATAAAAGAGTTGGTTGAGGATTTGTTCAACTATTATAAACATGAAATTGAGGCAGGAGACACCGCCATTTATGAAGAATTTCGCAAAATTTTGGAAGAAGACACGGCAAATTATAAATCATATAAAACCGTTACAATCGAGATTCGGCAGTCAAAGTTTGGCGACATTGATAGAAATTTAACCGTTCATTCGTGGGAAGAAATCAAACCCTTGCTTTATAAGGCAGTACAAAAGGTTGAAATAAAATCAATTAACGGCACTTCGGGCGATTGTCTGACTTACTACGAAAACGAAAAAACAGGCATTTCAGTAATCGCAATCGGTGGCGATAAACTTTCACGCGGTTTGACTTTGGAAGGGCTGTCGGTAAGTTATTTTTTGCGTGCCTCAAAAATGTATGATACGCTTATGCAAATGGGGCGTTGGTTTGGCTACCGACCTGGCTATGTAGATTTGTGCCGTTTGTTTACAAGCGAAGAATTAAACGAATGGTTTAGACACATTACCATTGCAAGCGAAGAATTGCGGTCTGATTTTGACTATCTGGCAAACATTAACGGAACGCCGGAAGATTATGCACTGAAAGTCCGCAATAGTCCGGGACAATTACAGATTACCTCTATTTCAAAAATGCGTTATACAAAACAAATAGAAGTATCATGGGCAGGTCGTTTGATAGAAACCTATCAACTGCCAATGGATAGGGGAACAAAGAAAAAGAATCTGATTGCAACCGACAATTTCATATCAGCATTTGGAACGCCAGAAAAGAAAGGCAATAACTATTTGTGGCGTAATGTTTCGCCCGATGATATTTGCGACTATTTTTCTAAATTCAAAGTTGCCGACAGTCTGAAAAAGGTTGATTTGGATATGATTAGTGCCTATATTCAAGACCTTGTACGCGAGGGTGAATTAACTTCGTGGCGCGTGGTTTTAATGAATAAAAAAGATAATGCAGAGGCAGCACATACATTTTCAAATGGTTTAACAGTTGGCTGTTTTGACCGTAACCGTGCCGATGATACGAATTGGAATACTTACTACATTCGTAAAAATCATATTGTTGGTAATCAAAAAGATGAGTTCATAGATTTGGATAATGAATTGTTTGAAGCCGCATTGAAACGCACAAGACAGATAAAAAAGAATTGGGAAGATAAAGATTATCCAGCTCCCGAAATTGTCCGTCAGGAGTTCCGTCCACGAACAAATCCGCTATTGCTTATTTATCCGCTCAATCCCGAATGTGCCAATGTAAAAGGAAAACCTGCGGGAACAATTACATACGAAAAAACAGATGAACCATTTATTGGTTTTGTGATTTCATTTCCGGGCAGTGAAAAGCAATACGCAATTTCTTATACTGTAAATCAAATTGCAGAATTTGCAGAAACAGAAGATTTATTTAATAATGAAAATGATAACACCTATGACGAGCAGTAATCATATATTGGAACTTTGGGAAGCGTTGGAAGAAGAAAAAGCCGTAGGGCTTGTAAAACGGTTGTATTCAAGTGATGTGCCTTTCCATATTTACGGAACATTCCAATACCCTGAACGGTATTACGGTGTGGCGTTCACTTTCAGCAACGACATACGCATTGATATTTCTTCTTTCGACAACCTGCGAGAGTTGAAAGTTATGCTGTTGGTTGACACAACTTTTGTAAATTCCAGATTGCTGATAATTCAACTTTTACACCCGAACAGCCGAGACATTTTTGCCACACTTTGCGAAAACCTGATACAGTCGGTTATCCGTTTGAATACCGAACAGAAAATCAGCCGTACCGTTATCAATCAGTTAGAGAAGTGGAAAACGCTGTTTGAAAAGAACAACTCGACAGGGCTAACACCTGCAGAACAGCAGGGACTTTTCGGCGAACTGCATTTTTTGCAAAAATTTCTATCAAAGCCCGAAACCAACCCTTGCGATGTTTTACATTCGTGGGTTGGAGTTGATAAGGCATTGCGCGATTTTCAGGGCAGCAGTTGGGCGGTCGAAGTCAAGACCACCTCAACCAACAACCCGCAGAAAGTAACCATTAACGGCGAAAGGCAGTTAGATGAAACGCTTTTGGAAAATCTGTTTTTGTTTCATTTTTCCATTGAGGTTTCAAACGGAAATGGTCAAACGCTTTGCCAGAAAGTTGCCACAATCCGTGAAATGCTTGATAACGATGTGCCCGCTTTGTCGTTGTTTAATACAAAACTTTTTGAGGCAGGTTATTTAGACAAACACGAACCATATTACCAAGAACGGTTTTATCGAGCCAGAAACGAGAATTATTATAAAGTAGAAACAGATTTTCCACGCATTAAGGAAAACGAACTGCGTGGAGGCGTGAGCGATGTAAAATACGCAATCATTCTTACAATGTGCGATGAATATTTGGCTACTGAAAATCAACTTTTCAACACAATTAAATTGTTATGAATGAGATAAATAAATTTCATCAATCGTTATTGCAGGATATTATTGCATTGCAGGCGGGCAAAGAGGAGGGGGACACACAGGAACAGACCTTTACCAGAATTGCCGTTGAGATGTTGGCAGAGGCAGGCGAAACTGAAAATGCCGATATTGCCTATGATGAAAAAGCCTTAGGAACTCGTAATCAGCATAAAATTAATGCTTTTGCAGTGTCTGAAAATTACGAAACAGTAGATTTGTTTATTTCCATTTTTGACCCAACGGAAACTATACCAAGTGTTGCAAAGTCGGAAATAGACAGAGCAACAACCAGAATCACAAATTTTTTTCGAAAAGCAGTTGAAAAAGATTATGTAAATGAAGTTGCAGAATCTTCAGCAATTTTTGAGTTTGCAAATACTTTGGCAAACTTTCGGGAACTCAAAGAAAATCTTGTACGTGTTAATGCGTTTATCCTGACCAATGGCGAATATAAGGGCGATTTTCCGCCAAGTGAAATGATAAGCGGATACAATATATATTACAAAATAATAGATATAAACTATCTGTATAAAATTTCCGAGCAAGCCCGCGTACCCATAGAACTTGATTTTGAAGATTTTGAGGGCGAATCCTATAAAATTCCCTGTTTGTTGGCAAACACACAAAATTCTGATTACAAAGCATATATAGCCATTATTCCGGGTACTTGTTTGGCAAAACTTTACGAAAGATATGGTGCACGATTGTTAGAACAGAATGTAAGGTCGTTTTTGCAATTCACAGGAAAAATAAACAAGGGTATCCGCGACACAATCCGCAACGAGCCGCAAATGTTTTTGGCTTTTAACAACGGCATTGCTGCGACTGCCGACCACATAGAACTTGACGAAACAAGCCACTATATTAAGAAAATCAGTAACTTGCAAATTGTAAACGGCGGACAAACAACCGCTTCAATTTACAACAGCGCACGAAAAGACAGAGCGGATATTTCAAATATTTTTGTGCAGGTCAAATTCTCAATCATTGATAATCCCGACCAATACAGCGAAATAGTTTCGCGCATTTCACGCTATGCAAACACGCAAAACAAGGTCAATGATGCCGACTTTTCGGCTAACAATCCCGCCCTTATTGCGTTTGAAAAGTTGTCGCGCTATATTCTGTCACCTGTAACGGCTCAAAACAATATGCAAACCTGTTGGTTTTTTGAGCGAGCAAGGGGACAATACAAGACTTTGCGCAATCGGGAAGGTACAACCAAAGCCAAACAAACTGCATTTGACAGGAAATATCTTAAAAATCAAATGTTTACAAAGGTGGAATTGGCAAAATATATCAACGCATATCAGGAAATATACGACAGTAAGAAATTGGTAATTGGACCGCACATTGTTGTTCGTGGTAACGAAAAAAACTATGTGCTTTTCAGAATGTTCAACTTGCCAGATAACACAAAGAAAATCAATAATGTATTCTTTGAAGATACGATTGCAAAGTGTATTCTGTTCAAAACTGCCGAAAAACGCTATGGCACAAAGCAGAACGACTACAACATTGGCGAGTTGCGGCAGGTGGTAGTACCTTATACTTTATCCTTAATAAACATACTTGCAGAAAACAAGTTAGACCTTTATAAAATTTGGAAAAATCAGCAAGTTTCGCAAACACTTTCCGACTGTATTTATAATTTGATGAAACAGGTAAATCAGTTTATTTTGGAAGAGTCGCCCGTATCGCATTACATTGAATGGGCAAAGAAAGAAGAATGTTGGGAAAAGGTTAAAAGTAATTTGTGGGCATTCAATATCAATGAAATAAAAGCCGATTTGATAGATGAAAAGAATCCTCCCAAACGCAACACTGACATTGATATTTCAGAAGAAGAATTGCAGCAAAACAGGGAAACCGTCAAATCAATTCCACCTGCATTGTGGAACGAAATAGGGAAATGGGGCAAAGACAGCGGCTATTTTGACATTACCAGACAAAATATTGTTTCCAATATTGCCTATAAATTGCGGCAAAACAAGCCGTTGGCAGATGAAGAATATCAAAAGGGCGTTGACATGCTTGATATTGTTGCAACCCGAAACGAAGAATTATTGCAGGAAACCGAAAAATACGCGGGCAAGTGGGTACAGATGAAAAAAGTCAAAATTACGGACGATGATAAAAACGCCTTGATTTTGGAACAAATCCG
>JAISRS010000441.1 GCA_031273485.1 Prevotellaceae bacterium | reverse complement strand
CGCCACGTCTCTACAATAGCCGCCGCCACGCAATCACACGCCGGAACATGTGAGACGGGGCGCGCCCCGTCTCTACAGCGAATCTGCGGATACAGGAAAAGGATTTTTTTCACACGATTATCACGATTTGCAGGATTAACAGGATTGTCAGGATGGTCAATCATGCGCAGATTCGCCGTAGAGACGCGGCGTGCCACGTCTCTACAGTGTCCGAACATTCGGAAAAGGATTCCGAGCCCTCGGCGGTACTTTCCGAACATTCGGAAACCCTCGCCGAGCCTTCGGCGGCACTTTCCGAACATTCGGAAACCCTCGCCGAGCCCTCGGCGGCACTTTCCGAACATTCGGAAACCCCCGCCGAGCCCTCGGCGGTACTTTCCGAACATCCTGCCACCTTCGCCGAGGGTTCGGCGGGAGATGACGGAGGTTTCCGTCGTCCGCAACAGCCACGCAATCACCATTGCGACAGAATTTCCTCGCTCGCGCGGATTTGTAATCCGTGCGTCCCCGCCGATGTGCCGCTCGCGCGGATTTGTAATCCGTGCGTGTAAAATAAAGGGATTATTAGATATATAGTGGCGCACGGGTTACAAACCCGCGCGAGCAGCGCAGACCGAAGGGAGGCCGGAATCGGGGCTTACAGTCCGACCGTAATGGGGCTTGCAGTCCGACCGTAATGAGGCTTGCAGTCCGACCGTAACGGGGCTTGCAGTCCGACCGTAATGGAGCTTGCAGTCCGACTGTAATGGGGCTTGCAGTCCGACCGTAATGGGGCTTACAGTCCGACCGCAATGGGGCGCCTTGACTTTCAACCCCTAAGCCGGACAAGCCGGAACCAAAGAGAGTGTATTTGACTGCGCCGAACTTATGTTTCAAATTGTTGTTTCTTTACGAAGTGCAAAAACCTTATTTCTACCTTATTTACTAAACAAAACAACCTCAGTAACTACGGTAATCTCCACAGTTCAAAAACCTTATTAGCTTATTTTATGTTATCTCACAATCACAATCACAATCAAACGACCTGTAATAATAAGCTGATAAGGTTAGACAGGGGGGAGTATCTTTGTTACTGAGGTTGTTTTGTTTAGTAAATAAGGTAGAAATAAGGTTTTTGTACTTCGTAAAGAAACGGCTGAATCTTATTTTGAGGTGCTATGGATGGAGTTCCCTTCGTTCGGCGTGGCGTCATTGCGAGGGTTAATATTGTTAGCAATAAACAAGTGATAATGACAGCCCGGTTCGTTCGGCGTAGCGTCCCGCTACGCCGAAGCTAAAAACAGGCTTTCAGCTTGCAGACTTGCCTTGTTGAGAAGCGAAAAGCCGTCGTTTGGTGTAGCATCGGGGCATTGTCCCCTTCCTGTATTCCTGACGATTGTGTGAGTTTCGTCATTGGTAGTGGATTTCCGGCTGCACAACATCGGGTTTATATTTCAGTCCTACAACCTGATACCGGTATTGACGGCTAAGGAAAACGTATCGTTCATCATGGAACTGCAAGGCAGACAAAAGGACGACATCGAACGGCGAACAGCAGAAATGTTAGCGGCAGTGGGACTTGGCGACCGCATGAACAGCCGTCCGGCGAAACTCTCCGGCGGACAGCAGCAACGGGTAGCCGTTGCCTGCGCCCTGGCGTCGAAACCCAAGTTCATCCTCGCCGACGAATCTACCGCCAATTTGGACAGCAAATCAGCTGAAAACCTCCTCGATATGATGATGAAACTGAATGAACAGGAAAAAATCACCTTCATTTTCTCCACCCACGACCCGCGCATCATGGCGAAAGCCAAACGGATAATTACACTTGAAGACGGGAAAATAGTAAATAGAGAATAATGAACAACGCCACGAATGCCTCCGTCTGTTCCCCCTTGAGGGATAAAGAACTGACGAAAAAACAGTGAATAAAAAATAATAAACAACGCCATGAGTAATAAACGATTTGCAACAGAACATATATGCTATGTCGCTGTTTTATTCACTTTTTGCGGCTTGTTGTCCGCCGCAGGGTCGTTTGCGCAGTCTTCCGGCAGATGGGAGGTATCGGGCTATGTGAGCGATATGGCTTCCGGCATCATGCTGCATCCGGACAGCGCGTGGATGTGGGAAAATGTTGTACACAACCGGCTTAACCTCGGATGGCAGGCGAGCGAGCATTGGCGCGTGGACGTCGGTATGCGCAACAGGTTAATTATTGGAGATATGGCAAAGCAAGCCGGTTATGCCGAAAGCGTCGAAGCGGACAAGGGTTGGATGGATTTGTCGTGGAATCCGGCAAACGGCAACGGGACGATACTCAATGCCACGTTCGACCGCCTGCTGGTTACTTTTGAAAAAGGTCGCTGGAACTTGCAGTTGGGACGGCAACGCATCAACTGGGGACAAACTTTGGTGTGGAATCCCAACGACATTTTCAACACATACTCATTCTTCGATTTTGACTACGTGGAACGCCCCGGCTGCGACGCCTTTCGCGGCACATACTACCACAACGAAACCGCCTCTACGGAGCTTGCCGTTTCGCCGGACGGCGCAGGCAAAGTTACAGGCGCCATGCTGCATCGCTGGAACAGAAAAAATTTCGACTACCAGCTTGCGGCAGGTGTTTACACTCAGTCGGACCTGATGCTGGGCGGTGCTGTAAGCGGCGATTGGCAGGGATTGAACCTTCGCTGCGAACTTTCGTACTTTCGTCCGTTAGAAAATTTTACCGACGCGGACGGCGTAGTTGCCGCCGCGGTAGGCATAGATTATGTTTTTGCCAACTCGCTGATGCTGCAAACGGAAGCGCTGTACAACAACGTCGGCAATGAGGCTGCCTCGCAAGGCTTGTCGGGCTTGTACGCCGCGCCCTTGTCGGCAAAAAGGCAGTCTATCTGCAATCGCAGCATTTTCGGACAAGCCTCCTACCCTGTCACGCCACGGCTGACCACGTCTGCCTCGGCTATGTATTTTGTTGAAATACGTTCGTTTTACACAGGACTTTCTTTCGACTATTCTGTCATCAAAAACCTTGATTGCTCATTCATTACCCAATATTTTGCTGAAACAGGCAGGACAAACTCCGGCGGTATGCAGGCGTGACTTGGATTTATAAGGATAAAGTATTCGTTTTGATGAATTATTGATTTTGGTCATCGAATTTTTATTTATCCACGAATTAAAAAAATCGTGTAATTGACTACGTCGAACTTACGTTTCGTGGAAAAAAATTTCGTGAAATTCGTGGATAACTAAAAAAATCCGCGGGATTTGAAATTCGTTCAATTCGGTTCATTCGGCGGCCAAAATAAGCAAAAATAATGTGTAAATTGATCAATTTATTTGAATCTATGATTGAATTTTTGAGGTTTATGATTTTTTTTATTCCCTCTAAGTTCTTATTATTCACTGTATAATTAAATCAATATATTTTTTTTTGTTTTCATTTGTTTTCAGAAATAAAATTTGTTGTATCTTTGTCGCCGAATTTCAGACTTTAGTATGCAATTTAATATTGACATCAACAGATTGAAATAAAAATTATTTTTATTTTGCTTTTTGAACATTTCAATTATCGAGTTGTTTTTATTCTGAAAAGTTAGGAAATTAAGGTTTAATTAAACTTTAGTGTCGTAACTCTCGAAGTTACAGCAGAAAACGGATACGGGAATATTCATTTTCTGAATATTAATTTTGTAATAAAAAAATGAAGTAAGTAGTCACAGATCAACTATAAATATAGGCATGAAGACAATACAATTTGATACAAACTTATTGGCATTGGAAAATAGCTTAAATCGTTTTGCATACAGTTTAACATCAAATGAAAACGATGCAAAAGATTTGGTTCAGGATACCTTCTTAAAGGCTCTGATTTATAAAGACCAGTTTGAAGATAATACAAATCTTAGAGCATGGGCTTTCGCTATAATGAGAAACACGTTTATTAATAATTACCGCAGAAGCGCGAAACAAGCGACAACATTTGATTCAAGCGACAATCAATTTTTAATTAACAGTCGCCAAGACGAATTAACTCCGGAATCTTCTTTTTCGGCAAATGAAATAAACAGCAAAATAGACTCTTTAGAGCCAGAATTTCGTATCCCATTCAAAATGCACACATCCGGCTATAAATATAAAGAAATAGCCGAATCGTTAAACCTCAAAATAGGTACGGTAAAAAGCCGAATATTTTTTTCGCGGCAAAAATTGATGGAAGAACTGAAAGATTACGATAGATAAACAGTACAGTTAATTGTTTATCAATATCGTAAACACCTTAATTTAGATTCCTAAAATCTAAACTGATGTTTATATAGCATATTATTACTAAAGATTTTTCTTCAGTAACACTTTTGTATTCTATAATTTGTATTAAAATTTGGTTTAATTCTCTACTTGCAAAATGCAAGTAGAGAATACCAAAGAGTTACAGGTTAACAACTCTGTTCAGGTATTCGGAAAAATTTTTACGAAGCGGTTTATAATCAGTACTCATCAGTGATGAGGAAATGATAAAATCGGCTGTTGAACGGTTTATTGCCGTAGGGATATTGTAAACAGAGGCAATTCTCCATAACGCCTTCACATCCACGTCATGTGGCTGCGGCTCCATCGGATCCCATAAAAAGATGAGATAATCAATTTTTCCTTCGGCAATCAGTGAACCCATTTGTTGATCTCCGCCCAAGGGACCGGATTTGAGTTTTGTGATTTTCAGCTGATCTTTTTTTTCTCCAAGTTTTGCTCTCAGAGCGGTTTCGATCAAAATTCCCGTAGTGCCGGTGCAGATAAGTTTGTAGTTCAACAATATATCCACATTAAACTCCGACCATTCCACCAAATCCTTTTTACGATTGTCGTGTGCAACAAGTGCAATTGTTTTTTCTTGCATCATAATTATAATTTATTTGTTTTAATAATTTTAAAGTGCAAAGGTAATTCAATTTTCCAAACCATAAGCGGAAAAAGCATTTGCAATTAGTTCAATATGGTCTTTCCCTTTGGTTTGCAGGATGTAAACTATATCAAAAACCACATTTAAATCAATATTATTTTGATAAATATACGCTTCCGCAGCCTCAATCATATTTCTTTGTTTCGATATTTTCACAACGTCACCGGAAGTTTGCCAAAAATCGGAGGTTCTGGTTTTTACTTCCACAATATGTAATTCGTTGTTATATTGGGCAATTATATCTAATTCCTTATGTTGATATCTCCAATTTACTTCTAAAATAGAGTATCCTTTATTTTTCAGAAAATCAACAGCCAACTTTTCGCCCTGTTTACCAAGATCGTATGACGCAGACATAAAACGCTGTTATAATTTCGCAACCTGTTCGCGAAGATTATTCCATGAATCGGCAGACAGTTTTGTACCAATGACTTTGATGATTTCGCCTGCGCAGATTGTTCCCATTTTTGCGCAAGTTTCAATATCTTTTCCTAACGACAGTCCGTATAAAAATCCTGAAGCGTACAAATCTCCTGCTCCTGTTAAATCTATTGGTTTACAGTCGGTGGCTGCGATTTTGTAAACATTACCGCCCTGTTTCACCAATGATCCTTTTGCTCCGACTTTTACAACTGCAATATCGCACATTTCGGCAATAATATCCAAGGCTTCTTCAGCGTCTTTGCCGGTGAAGGATTTTGCTTCTTCTTCATTCGCAAACACGATATTTGCGTATTGAACAATATTCCGTAAAAAATCCAAATTCTCGGCAACTACATTATAACTTGCAAGGTCTAAAGAAATTAGTTTGTTTTTTAAATTTGCGGTTTTTACCGCCGTTTCAATCAAATTATGATCCTGTATCAGATAGCCTTCTATATGAAAATAATCGTAATCATCAAACACTGTAGGGTGTATATCTTTCGATGACAATTCAATGGCAGAACCTAAATATACTGCAAAAGTTCGTTCCGAATCGGGACTTATAACTACCATTGCACGTCCTGTTCCTTTTAAGCCTCTCAACAAAAGTGATTTTATGTTCAGGGATTTAAGGTCGTTTTCGTAGAAATCGCCTAATTCATCATTACCGACTTTACCGAGAAAGCCTGTTTTCAAACCCAACTGGGATATTCCGGCTATGGTATTTGCCGCCGACCCTCCGGTAACTACCGAAGAACCGATATGTTTAAGCTCTTCATATACACTGTTTGCCGTTTGCTCATCAACATGTTGCATACTACCTTTCGGAAGTTTATATTTTTCGAGTAAAGTATCGTCTTTGGTCACGGCTAAAATATCTACCAAAGCATTACCCATTCCAAGTATTGATTTCATTTTAAATTAATTAATTGAATAAACAAAATTTTGGCTGCAAAGGTAGTCAAATTTTTTGAAAGTTATAATTTTTATAAAAATCGGCTAAATCTTATTTTGAGGCGCTATGGAGGTGACGACTATATTCCCTCTGTTCGGCGTAGCGAAGCCCGAAGGAAACTCCATCCATAGCACCTCAAAATAAGATTTAGCCACAATCACGAATTTTTTAATTCATAATTTTAGTACGGTCTTATGTCCCGTTTTTCGAAATAGTTGATATATGCGTTATTAACGACTCTGTTGCCTCCGGGAGTGGGGTAATTGCCGCTAAAATACCAGTCGCCATTATTATCGGGACAGGCATTTTGAACGCCTTCAATTGTTTGAAAAACTATTTCCACATCTGTTTTCATATCGTCGGGGCGGAGCATTTTGGCTATTTTTTTGGAAATCTGCACATCGGTAAACTGTGCATAAATTTCTTTAACGTGATTGACTATTTTATCTTTGGGGAAATTTTGTTGTTCCTTACATTTTCGGTAAACATCGCTAACTATGTGCCATTGACCTGTTTCGTGCAACAATTCCAAAGCTGCTCTGAATGCGCAAAATTCGGTCATGCGTGTCATATCTATTCCGTAGCAATCGGGATACCGTATTTGAGGCGCCGAACTGACTATCACTATTTTCTTGGGATTTAATCTGTCCAGCATACGGAGTATGCTGGTTTTGAGAGTTGTTCCTCTTACAATGGAATCGTCTATTATAACAAGATTGTCTTCTCCCTGTCTCACAACGCCGTATGTAACATCGTAAACATGTTCCACCATATCGTTCCGCGACTTGTCTTCTGTGATAAATGTCCTTAATTTCACGTCTTTAACAGCGATTTTTTCGACACGCGGACGGTATTTGACAATTTCCATCAGTTCGTCGGAAGAGAGAGTTTGGCGGGCGTTAATTATTGCATCTCTTTTTTCCTTAATCATGTATTCTTCAATTCCTTCCAACATGCCGTAGAATGCAATTTCCGCCGTGTTGGGAATATACGAAAGCACGGTATTTTTCAAGTCGTAATCTATTGCTTTCAAAATAGCCGGAATTAGCTGATGTCCGAGTTTTTTTCTTTCTTCATAAATAAATTTATCGGTGCCTCTTGAAAAATAGATTCTTTCGAAAGAACATGCAGTCCGTTTTGCCGGTTTACGGATTTCCGCCTCAAAATATTGCCCGTCTCTTTTAATAATCAAGGCATTGCCCGGAGTTATTTCCTTAATTTCTTCAACATTGCGTTTGAATGCCGTTTGGATTACGGGTCTTTCTGACGCTGCCACAACAACCTCCTCGTCAGCATAATAGAATGCAGGTCGTATTCCGTTAGGGTCCCGGAGAATAAAAGCGTCGCCGTTACCAATCATTCCTTCTATGGTATAGCCTCCGTCGAAGTTTTCGGTTGATTTACGGAGTATGCTTACAACATCCAGATTTTCTTCTATGAGTTTGGCGATTTTTCTTCCGTCCGATTCTGTTTCGGCATATTGACGGTGCATTTTATCATATTCCGTGTCAAGGTAATAACCTATTTGTTCGAGCACCGTGACAGTGTCGGACATATCTCTCGGATGTTGCCCTTCGCACACTAACCGGTCAAATATTTCGTCCACATTAGTGAGATTAAAGTTGCCGGCAAGCACCAAATTCCGCGCTTTCCAATTGTTGAAACGCATCACCGGATGCACGTTTTCTATTGTAGTTTTTCCGTGAGTGGCGTATCGTAAATGCCCCAAATACAGTTCTCCGGCATAGCGGATATTTTCTTTCACGATGTCAATATCCTGAAATTTTTCTGTTTTTTGTATTTTGGTATAAATCTCGTCAAACACATCTTTTATAGGGCTTTTGGAATCGGATCGCGCACGGTCGATATACGGATGTCCGTAAGAGGGATTCAGTTTCAGGGTAGCTACTCCGGCGCCGTCTTGTCCGCGGTTGTGCTGTTTTTCCATCAGCAGATATAGCTTATTCAGTCCATACTGCCATGTACCATACTTCTTTTGGTAGTATTCGAGCGGTTTTAATAAGCGTATCATTACGATACCGCATTCATGCTTCAAAGGCTCTGTCATAAAAGGCTCCCCTTATTGAGATTTAGTAAGTATATTTTGAGGCTACAAAGATAGCATGATTTTTTCTGGCGACCTAAGATTATGCTTATTTTATACACCAGATAAATGATAATAATTAATGCCGCATTAGCTGTGATGGCTGCAGGGGCTGTGGCTTGTCCCTGCCCGCTTATCACAGCTTCGGGCGACCACAAGGGTTACCTCTGCAATACCTGATCTCATCGGATTTGCAATCCGGTGATCAAATTGTCGCATGCGTGAAAAGTCCCGCAGGACGACATTTGCTGCCGCTACAGGTATATAGATATCAAGTGCCGTCCCGTGCGGGACTTGGGAGTGGTGGCGGGTACTTTGTCCGTATGCTGAAGCATACGGTTAATAAAGAGTCGTCCCTGAAAGGGACTCAAACAGCTTCTTAAATCCGCCATTAGCGGCTTACGGTCTACAAATCCGAAAGAACGGTGGTAAGGCTGTAGGGGCAGCGGCTTGTCCCTGCCCGATAAACCTGATGCGTCAGCCACTGTTAACTGATGACTGATGACTGTTAACTGTTGACTGTTGACTCTTATGAAACAAAACTCATTGTTTCTTTTAATTTTCAATAATGCCTCGCCTTATTGAGGGGCTGCTAACTGAATGGTTTGCCCGCCCGGTAATAATGATTTTAATACAGGGCAGGCAGACCCTTGCCCCTGCAACAGGAAAAAGTGAC
>JAISRS010000120.1 GCA_031273485.1 Prevotellaceae bacterium | reverse complement strand
TTCAATGATTTGAAAAATCAATTGGGGCTGGCTTATGAAGGCAAAGCTGATACGATAAACAAGCTGCTTAACACCTCCAAAAGCATTGACGACATCTTCCGCCTGGCACAACTCGCGTTTAATAAATGGAGTAAATATCCAACGGAAAGCCGGACAACCGAAAACCTGCTAAACATGCTTGATTTTGACTTTTTTGAAGTCTTGGATAGCGTGACTATTGCACGTTCAAGGAGGCATATAGAGAAATATTACAATATCGGCGATATAGGTAAATTCCCCGAACGATTGAAACCTGTTTCCCTGCGCCCACCTTTTACTTCAAAACCGGGTGCAATCTCTTATAGCAAAATATATGATATGCTAATATCTTTGAATTTGAGCGTTTATGCGCCTTCAAGATATATCCATGCCAGCAAACAGTATAAATATTTTGATGAAAAAGACAGTGATTTCATCTCCGGTTTGTCAAGAGGCCGCGAAATGGGGATATTGCGTTTGATGAGTACCAATCTGCTCAAACGACTTGAAAGTTCCGTTCACGCATTCCGGCTGACGGCTCAACGGATAAAAGATACCATTGATAGAACCATTGAATTGATTGACTCCGAAAAATCCATTGAAAATATGGAATGGACAGACTATAGCATTCCTGAAGACGAATTGGACTTGGACGACCAAAATACCGACCTCTTTTCAGTTGGCAAGAAAGTCAAGATTGAGTTGAAGGATATGGATTGTGTATCCTGGCGGGAGGATTTATTATCCGATTCGAAGCTATTGGAAAACTTATTGTTGTTTTTCAATGATATTACCCCCGAAGAAGATAAAAAACTGCAAACACTTTTGGAAATAATCGACTACAAAATAAAGCATCCTATCAATAAGGATAACAAGAAAATAATCGTGTTCTCCGCTTTTGCAGACACGGCAACATACCTTTACGAAAATATCAGTGAAAAAATAAAGTCTGTTTATCACCTGAATGCAGCATTAATTACGGGAAATGTAGAAGGCAGAACGACCTGTCCGAAGTTAAAGGCCGACTTCAATACGGTGCTGACTTGCTTCTCTCCTATTTCAAAAGAAAAGAGCGCATTTATGCCCAACAACCACGATGAAATTGATATTCTTATCGCGACAGACTGTATCTCGGAAGGGCAAAATTTGCAGGACTGCGACTACGTGATTAATTACGATATTCATTGGAATCCAGTCCGTATCATTCAGCGATTTGGACGTATCGACCGTATCGGCAGCAAAAATGCTCTTATCCAATTAGTCAATTTCTGGCCGGATATGGCTTTGGACGATTATATCAAGCTGAAAGTTCGTGTGGAAACACGCATGAAAATATCGGTCATGACCTCAACAGGAGATGATGATTTAATCAATGAAGAAGAAAAGGGCGCTTTGGAATATCGGAAAAATCAACTCCAAAAACTACAGGAAGAAGTGGTAGATATTGAAGACATGGCAGACGGCATTTCCATTATGGATTTGGGATTGAATGAGTTCCGGCTTGATTTATTGGAATACATTAAAGAACACGGTGAAATTGATAAAGTACCCTTTGGCTTGCACGCACTTGTTTCGACAACGCAAGAGGTAAAACCGGGCGTTATTTATATTCTTAAAAATGTGAATAACGGAGTCAATATAAACAATCAAAATCGCTTGCACCCGTTCTATATGGTTTATATTTCCAACGAAAAAGAAGTAATGTGCAATCATTTGAAACCCAGGAAAATGCTGGATATAATCCGGCTATTGTGTAAGTATAAGGACAAGCCCAATGCACGTTTATGCAATGACTTTAACAAAGAAACCAAAGATGGGCGAAAGATGGAAAAATATTCCACCTTGTTATGTGAAGCGATATCTTCTATTATCTCGGTAAAGGAGGAAAGCGATATGGAGAGTTTTTTTGCCGGAAGCGAAACGTCTGCACTGACGAATAAGATTCTGGGAATAAATGATTTTGAATTAATCTGTTTCATTGTAATCCGATAAGCCATGCTCACATTTCCAGATTCTACATACCTCGGAAAACGGATGCCCAAAGAAAAATTCTATGCGCATTTGAAAGTTCCTGCCGCTATCCGGCAGAGCTTTATCGACGATATTGACCAGATTGTTTGGAGAAATAAACTGTCGCCCACAACGCTAAACGTGGCTCCGGGCAATATGGTGAAAGAAATTGCGTTATTGGAAGTAAAGCTCAGAAAGCAAAGCTATAACAAGGAATTGTTCCGGTTTCTTACCCGCAACGTTGCGCTCTATTTCGTGTTTTTGCTTACATACGAATCGAAGGCGCAACTCTTAATTCATTACAAAGAGCCTGTTGCGAACAGACCGGACAGATTCAACATTTTGGAAACTTATGCTACCGTATGGATGGACGAGGCGGCAATCAAACTGACAATTTCCGGTTTAAGCATGGACATGGTTTACCAGAATTTTGTGCGGCAAATAGGTGAAATAGAAGATACTGATGAGTGTATAGAGTTTAGAGAAAGGATTGAGAAACAGAAAGCAATAGGAAAAACAAAAAGACTCATTTCCATTCTTGAATTGAATTTGCGGAAAGAACCGCAATTCAACAAACAATTGGAAATCTCAAATAAGATAAAGAAGTTAAAGCAAAGTATATATGGATAAATTAAAAATGCAATCGGCAGATATTACGGGTAGCAACATAGAAAAAATGGCAACCCTGTTCCCCAACGTCGTTACGGAAGTAAAAGGCGAAAACGGTATGTTGCGTAAAGCGATAGATTTCGACAAACTAAAGCTGTTGCTTTCGGCAGACCCAAGCGAGATGGTGATTGCAGACAATGATTCCGAACGTTACGACTTTACCTGGGTAGGTAAACGTCAGGCCATTATTGA